>JACPYM010000087.1 GCA_016196035.1 Acidobacteriota bacterium
AACTACGCTGACTTGTCACATCACGCGAATCAAAAAAATCGTCGCGCCGCGCCGGGCGGGGCGCAGCCTGCTCATTTTCCGCTTGACCCCGAAACCGTCTTTAGAGATGTTCCGTTATTTCCGGCTGTTCCATAATCTCTCTTTTGCTTTCGAGGAAGCTCAATTGATACAGCCGGGATAGCGTTATGCTTCAGCTTAATTCCCAAATCCACGGTTAAGCAGTTGAAAACACAGTTTCGACCAATAGCAGCAGGGGGGGTTGTCAGCCTGGCTATTCACCCAGGGAGTGAAATTGCGCCGCCGTACAGCAGACTGCCAGTCTGCTGTAGACGCGGCCAGTGGGCTATGTGCCGAGACTACAGCAGACTGGCAGTCTGCTGTACGGTTTTAGCCGCGGATTCAGCCTAATTGCTCGGGCGCTTCGGTCACCTTGGCCAGGTAATGCGCCGATTCTGGCGCAGAAAAATCAAAGTACACATCGCGCGCTTGCGCGCACGCCGTGCAATGCAGCGGCACCAGCAGCAGCCGGTTCCCATCGAAAATCACCGTTTCGCGCACGGCGTTTGAAGCTGGCAGCAGATAGCCGCCGCCGCACTCGCAACGCAAGCCCGCCACGCGCGCGGCCAACGCCGGTTCATCGGCGACCCGCAACGGGCTGGCTGGTTCGCTGCCCGGCAGCGTGATGCTCAGGCGCGGTTCGGCTGGGGGCGGCGTGCGGCGCGCCTGCCAGGTTTTGTAGGTGACAAAGCCAAGCAACGGCAGCGAGAGCAGCAACGCGCCCAAAAAGATCAGGCTACCCAGACCCAGCGGATTGGCGAGCGCGCCGAACGCCAGCGGCTGATTGGCCAGGCGAAAATTGCCCGCATCCTCGATATGTTCAATATCCGCCGCCAGCCGCGCGGATTCGTTGGCGCTGACATAGCCACGCAGCGTGCGCAGCCGGTAAACCAGCTTGAGCGTCCGGCCTTCGCGCGCGCGGCGAAAGTCGAATTGCAGGGCGCTGTTGGCGACGGAACCAGCATCCGGCGCGACGTTGAGCGGCCAGGGCGTGCGGATTTCGATTTGCTGTTCGACATCAAACGGATAGCTCAACACCACCGGCTTTTTGGCGTCGGCCTGGATGACCGGGAGTTCCGGCGTCAGGCGGTCGGCGTTGAAAGCGCGTGCGCCCTCACGCCAGAAACGGGCACACTCATAACGTTCGATCACGACGACGATGTTGTTGGCGGCGTCATCGCTGATGGTGGGTTTGTCTGCGGGGGTGATGCTGTGGTCGCGGGCGTGCAGCAAGGTCAGCCGCTCTTTGACCAAATCTTTGAGCGTGTTTTTGGCCAGATAATCGCGCATCGCGTCGGCCTCGCTGCCGCGATAGGTATAGACGATTTCCAGCCGCGCCGAGCGATTGTCGCCATTGACCGTGTAAATCTCTTTGATCGTTTTCAGCGGGCGCGCGGGCGCGGGCAAGGGAATCTCTTCGAGCGCCGTGGCCTCGGGGCGCACAACCAGCGCGCGTCCGAAGTCGGGGTTGGCATGTTGCGCCAATCCGCCGCGTTGCAAGCTAACCGTCGGGTCGAACCAATACGCGCGGCCCTGCCAGCGCACCTGGGTGATGACGTGATCGAAGACAAAAGGCGAGGGCGGCAACGCCTGCACACGGTCATGCAAATCGGTGTTGACCAGCGCGGGGTAAGCTTCGATGCCCAACTCGCGCAGCACCGTGGCGAGCAATAACGCCTTGTCTTTGCAATCGCCGTAACGCCGCTCCAACACTTGCCCGGGTTGATGTGGCTGATGCGAATGCGGCCCCAGTTCGATGCCCAAGTAGCGAATCTCATCCTGAATGAAGCGCAGCGCGGCCAGCATCTGCGCTTCGGGTTGCGGCGCGCTCTGCCGCCACTTTTCGATTTGCTGGCGCAACGCCGCTGGCAGCGGGCCTTGCAAGCGATAGAGCGGCGCGGCCCAGGCGGCGATCTCCTGCCAGCTTTTGAACTCGGTCACATAGAGCGTCGGATACTCTTCCGCCGCCGGTGTCGTGTCGGTGTCGAAATCGGGCGCGGGCAGATTCGTGCGTTCCCAAACGTATTCGATGTGGTCGCCGTGGTGTTGTTCTTGCGGTTTGAGTTCCAGATTGCGCACCTGCTGTTGCAAGACACGCCCCGCCGGCCAGAGCAAACGATAACGCAGCCGCGCGACCGGCTCACTCTCGACCAGATAATTCACATCGGCAAAGCGCCCGGCCAAAATCGGGTTGGCGCCATTCACCGAATAGTCGTACTCCACCACATCGCCGACGCGCACGTCATTCAAAATCGCCAGCGCCGCCAGCGTGCCGTTAAAGAGGCGCTGCTCCATCTCGTCCTCTTTTTGCAGCAGCCGGATTTCACCAGGCTTGAATGCGTTGATGATTTGAGTGCCGCGCCGGATTTGAATGTGATGGATGACCAGTCGCTGATAGCTGGGATCGAACTCCAATTCGAGTTGCGAGACGTGTTCGACGCCGGGCTGGGCGATGACTTCGTGAATGTGGTGGTAGTAACGTTCGGTGGTGGCGTTGGTCACGCGCACTTGCTGGTCGGAAAGCAAATACACCACACCGTCGCGGGCCTCGGCGCGTTGTTCGGCAGAGGTTGTCGCCAACGGCTCCTGGCGAATCCAGGTAGGCGGAGGGGCGAGCGTGAAGTAATTTGTGCCGCGTGTCAGCGCGCTTGTTTGAAGCGCCAGCAGACTCAGCCCGAGCAAAGCGATAAACCGGTTCAATTTGCAGAAACGAAGGAACTGCATACTGCTCAAATAGAGATAAACAACCCGCGTGGTGAACTTCAGACCGAACGGCCAGCCTGGTGCTGCCACAGACCCATACGTTTGGTATGGCGGTCTACAACACTGTGGGCACGATCTTATGTGTTGATCTGGCAGCGGTCAAACTCAACCATTGACTGCTACCAGCAAAGCCTGCCAACACTTATGTGGTGTAACAAAGACACGTTTAGAAGATTAGAAGGAGGGAGGGAAGCGATGAAAAATTCCTACCATCAAGCAGATTATCGAACGAGCACACGCGCGGATAAGCCGCGAAGGCCGTCACCCAAAGTAGTGCCCTTGCCGAATGCCGGCGCGGTGCAGCTTGCAACATACAATCCGCAAAGCCGTCCAAGACTATGGCAACGCCTCGGCGCTGAACTGATCAATCGTCTCACGCCGTTGCTAATCGTTTGCCCCGTGTTCGCGTTTCCGCTGCTGTTAGTCAGAGGCGATGAATACATCCTGCTTTTTTGCCTGCTGGGGGTCGGCGCTTGGCACCTGTTTTGTGACGGTTCACCCCGCCTGCCAAGTCCCGGGAAATGGCTCTTTCGATTGCGCGTGGTCTCGGTGTTTGGGCACACTTGCCCGGTCTGGCGCAAAGCGCTGCGCCGTGGCGGTACGGCCTGCACGCAAATGTTTTATTGCCTGATTCTGGCGCTTGGATTGCCTAGCGGGATAGTGGAACAGCAAGCCCACGCGCTGGCGCACAAACTGCTTTATCCGTTCGCACTGCTGAGTTATCAGCCCGGCATGGCGGCGCTGTTGATGGTGCTGGCGTTGTTGCACGACGCCGTGTCGTTGCTGTTCGTTGCCTTGAGTTCCGATGGCAGCCGGTTTGGCGATTGGCTCGCGGGCACGCGCGTCATCACCAAAGCCGGTGCCGAAGAACTACGGAAACCGCCGCAGCGATAAATCTGAATCGCTGCACGAAAGGAATTTATGAATTTCCCGCCCTTCCAACAAATCTGCGCGCCGCAGCACTTGCAAACGGCCTGGCATCAATTGCGCCCCGAATTGCTTTCCGCCCAAACGGCAGCAGCACGCGCCGAATATGAACGCACGCTGGGCGGTAATTTGAATAGCCTGGCAAGCCGTCTCGAGCGCGGCCAGTACTGCGCCAGTTCACCTGGCGCTTCGGTGATAGCGCGCCTCGAAGACGCCCTTGTGCAACGTGCCGTGCTCAATGCCTTGGCTCCGTTGCTGGCGCGCAAGCCCGGCTATGCGGTGCGCGATGCGCAGGTGGCGCTCAACCGCTTGCGCGCCTGCGATGCGCACGGGTATCGCTTTGTTGCGGCCACCGCAATTGCCGCTTTCCCGCAACAACTCGATCAAACGCTGCTGTTGCATCGGCTGGCCGCGCAACTTTCCGACGCGCCCTTGCTCGACCTGCTTGAACAATGGTGCGAAACCGGCTTGCTCTTTGCCGCAGCGCGGGAACCGGATTCAGCATCCTCAGCCGCTTCCTTCCAACGTCCCTGCGAATGGGTGATGCAGTTGGCGCAAAGTCTCTTCGCGCGCTGGTTGCCGGGGGCAGCGTTCAACGAGGAACCATTAGCCGCGCAAGCTTGGCAGGCAGCGACGGCCCAACACCCGGGCGAGCAACACTGTTGGCGGCCAGCCGCCGTGCAATCGTTGGCGCGCGTGGCAGCGCTGGCGGGTGTGACGGCTACGCTGGTCTTGCTCTCTTCCGCGCGCGCGCGCCGCCACCCGCTCGGCCAATGTCTGGCCGCGCTAGGTGCGGTCACCGGGATTGCTTCAGGTTTGGCGTGGTATGCCAGCTCGAATGCGTGGGCCTGGCCGCCTGCTGCAACCAGCCTCGCGCCGCAAACGCAGGCGGCTTTGGAAGAAGTGCTGGCCAATACTTTGCTACAGGATTTTGACTTGGCGATCACCCGCGTGGGCTGGCCGCTGGTGCGAGTGGCCGGCAGTTTTGCCATCGCCGCGCGCAACGAACAGAGCGCCCGCGCCGCGCTGCATTTGGCTGGGCAGGCGCTCTGGCCGATGGGCTGGCAATGCGCGCCGGAACATACCTTTCTGGCCTGTTTCGAGGAAGCCGAACGGGAACTGAGCAGTCATTTTTCCGGCTGAAAGTGAGATGGTGCAGCAACGCCATTCGAGTGTGGGACAGCCGTTACTCGGCCCACACCCGAATAGCGTAAGGCTTACGGTCATCGTGCGGAATGTCCGGCCTGACTTGTGCCGCGCGCGTACCGCAGTTGGTTACGACCAGGATTAAATGATCTATGTCATTCAAGTCGAGTAGCGTTACTTGCGCGCTCAGCAAGGTTGCGGTGATTGGATTGGTAGCAGTGGCTGGACGCAACGGAATGACGAGGCCGCATCGCTTCTCGTTGGTCGCCATTGCCACTTCGGCTTTGAGCCACGATTGTTCGCCCGCTTCGAGCGTTTCAAGCTCCAGCCGCAACTGCCGCACGCCCGCATTCAAGTAAAAGCGATAATACCGGCACGCCAGATGATCGAGGGTGTCGCCCGTCGCGGCCTGCTCACCGGTGCCCAAGACAAAGCTTTCCGATACCGCCCGCTCGCCAAAACGCGCAAATAATTCCGGTGCATGAGCCGCGCTTGCCGGGTCGGCGAGAAACCACGAATCCAGACAGTAACCAGAGGCAAAGAGATCGTGCTCGTCTGGCTTGGCTGAGAGAAAAATTTGTCCGGCGGGCATCAGTCGCGCGAGCGCGTCCAGTGGCGTTTCCAGCGGCTCGGATTCCATCCAAACCCGGTTGACGAACTCGATCCCCAGCCGCTTCGCCATGTAAGCCACAAACAAGCCTGCTTGGTAACACGCATTTGGCGCGTCAAGCGAGAGTTCCGGGTTCTCGATCCAATCGCCCAATACACGGAAATGATCGCCCACGTCTCCCAACACCTGCATCTCCATAAAGACCGCCAACGCCTCGTCAAACCACGCCCAGCGTCCTGCGTAAAGGCTGCTCAAAGGCCGTTCGCGGCAATTGAAAACGTGTGTGGCTTCGTGCACAGCGGTCGCCAAAGCCCAGCGCTGTTCAGCCTCTTGCGTGGGTTCTTTGGTGCGGCTCGGCAAGGCAATGTACGGGACGCCTTGCTGATCTTCCGCCGTAAAAGCACGTGCGTCGCTACGCAGATATGCCGCCAGGTCAAAAATCTGAACCTGGGTTTTCCATTGCAACCCTGGGCGCGCCAAAGGCGGTGCGGTCATTATTTGATAGAGCCGTTCCAAACCCTGCTGGTAGGTCAGCAACAATTGTTCATCGCGCACTCCGTTGGAGCCACGCCCCCGCCCGCGCTGTGGATTGCGCAGCCGGAAGTGAATCCTAAAATGCTTTGATTCCAAAGATGGGGGGGGGGTAGCAAAGCTGTCTTCAAGCCGCATCATGTTGGCTCACTCCTCAATGTTTCAGTTGACGACGTTCGATTCCTTCTCGGATAGCTTTCAAGAGCCTGTCCCAACCATCAACGCTGAATAGATCAACCCATTGATATTTGCGCAAGGACTCTTCGACCTCGCATTCCTCGAATCTGACTGGAATGAGGTAGATGTCCGTATCGAGTTTTTCTTTGGCGAAATAGAGCGCCTTGCGGATTTCGCGCCGCAAAAAACCGCGCCTGTTGTAGGCGCGCGGCGTCAGGCAGATCAACACGAAGTCTGCCTGTTCCAACGCCCTGAAGATGGCTTTTTCCCAGCGCTCGCCGCCAAACAGGTTTTCCTTGTCCATCCAGGGTGTATACCCTTCGGCCAGTAGCCGTTGATAGACCGTCTCGACCTGCGCCTGATCTGCGCGCGCATAGCTGAGGAAGATTTGAATTGCCGTGCTCATACGTTCCACCTGCTTACCCCGGCAGAGCGATCACAGATCAACAGTCATTATTACCTGCTCAATCGCAGGCTGACGCGAATGTCTTCTCCATCCTTGGTGACGTGAAATAGCTGTTGAACCCTGGTCTTGGTCGTTTCATTCAGGTCTTCCCAATAAGTAGCAATGTCACGGCTCAATGTCGCCAACTCGTGCGTCAGGCTGCCGCCCTCGCCAGCAGCAGTCGTGGCAGATTGCCCTCTGAACAATTTGTCCAGGGGCGTTTCGAGCAACTTGCCATACAGATAGGCTTTCATCTCGCCGAGCAGAGCTTCCGGCCAATACGCGGTTTTGGCGATCAGTTCGACTCTGGGGTCCTTTGTGCCGGAATGATAGTCAGCAATGTGTTTGATAACCTTGGGGTCTTGGTGGAACGCCGTGATGTGGATGACGAGCGTGCCTAGCATAGCTGTCTTGATCGCCTGGCACAGCGACTCGTCAATCTCCGGGTGCTCTCCTTTGCGTGCGGGCAGCTTGAAATCCAGGATCGCCACGTCAAAGGGGCACCCCCTTGCCGCCGCTAAACTAATTTGGCGTAATCCCTCTTCAACTGTCGAGCAAGCTTCGATGAAAGAGTCAGGGAATATCTCACGTAACAACTCACACAACTCTGCCAACGTGTTCGCTATATCTTCAACAATCAAAATGCGAAACATTGATTTACTCCTCAGTAGGTTGAACCGCTCTTGCGAGAGGAAGGGTGATGATGAATTCGGCCCCTTCATTCGGTTTACCGCACTCTTTGATTTTGCCGCCGTGCGCCTCTACGACACGGCGAACATAACCCATGCCCAAGCCTGTGCCAGGAGCCCGACCAGGATGGCGGCTGAAGAAGTCCTCAAAGATTCTTTCCTTGAAATCTTCTGGGACGCCGGGGCCGTTGTCACGGTAAATGATCTTGACTTGATTGCCTTCGAAAGCGGGTTCGATTTCCAAAGTGATCTTAACTTGTAAATTACCCATCTCACCACCAACCGCGTCTTTAGAATTCTCAACCAACTCAAACAAGGCGATCTTCAACAAATGGCTATCGGCTTCCACTTGAAAGGGGCGTTGTCGGCAGATGACCTCGCAGTTCTGCTCCGGCAGATAGGATTGGAGCGTGGTGTCGAGGCAGGCTGCTAGATCGAGCCGTTTGATTTGCGGTGAAACAACGGCTAAGCGCTCCTTGGCTCGCTTGATGATCGTAGTAGTCTCTTCGATAATTTTACCGAAGCTGTGATCCAACTTGTGCAAACCGGGCAAATCTTTTTCTCGCTGTTTGTAGCGCGTCAGCAAAATAGGTAGTGCCGCCAATTGCGTCCCAATGTTGTGGGCCATCGTCGCCATCACTTGTTGCGCCGCTTGCGTGCGTACCAGATTCATCTGTTCTTCAATTCGCTCACGTTGCTGAAAAGTGTCCAAGACGCGCGCTACCATCTCGACCAGCACCTCCAACAAATCAAACTCGCGTGGCCAGCGATCTTCCTTCCAGTCCAAAGTGAGTTTTCCCAGTGGGTGTTTGTCTTGCGTCAGCAGAGGTATATCTAACCAGGCATCGCCGCTTTTTTTCTTTAGCTCAGTCTCAAGTCTCGGCTTAGAGACTACGATAGCGACTTGGCCTTTTTGTGTGATGTACTCATTACTATCAACTTTTTCTGGAGCAAAAAAGAACACTTTAGGAGCCTGTTCATCAAGACACTTCCAACACTCTTTTCCTGGGAAATGCATACGAATCGTGCGGATTTCCCCGCGATTGAACCTCTCTTCAAGTTGTGTGTCCGCGAAGCCGAAAGAGTCCGCACTGACTAAACAATTTGGGTTATCAGGGTCTACCAAATATAACCTTCCTCGCTCGAATCCCAGCTTACGGGCCGCAGTAAGCAATAATTTCAGAGCTGAAGCCTTGTCTGTCGCCTCAGCAATAGTATTGAAAGCCTCGAACATGCGGTAGACATAATCTAAGTCCCTTATTCTAAGGAAGGCTCCCACAATCTGATTGCTGCGACCTTGAATAACTTCAGAAAGCGCTTCCCAGCCGTGCCTGTCATCTTTCTCTTTCAATTTGATGTGCCGCTCTTGCCGGTGCCCTTGGAGTGACATCTCGACCATTTTCATCGCTTCGGTGCCAACATCAGTTTCAGTCAGTAGCTTAGCTTCAGGTTGGTTTTGCCAGCCTTTTTCCACGCCGAGTAGCGTGGCTGCCACCTGATTGGCGAAGCGCAATTTCAGGGAAGAGTCAACGATGACCAGTGAAGACATGATTTTGTCGAGCGCTGATTGCAAGAGATTAACCCGTTCGCTTAGTTCGAGCGCAATTGCCAATTGACGCCCAAGCTGCAAAAGGTCTTCGACTTCATCTTCGGTCGGAGCAAATCCATCTTCGCGCTCGACGTGTACAGTCCCAATAGCCTCTTCGGCCAAATCCAGTAACGGGACGACCGCAAAAGCCTTCAGCCGCGCCTTCTTTACTACCTCAGGATTGACTAGCGGTTCACGGGTAGCATCCAGGATTCGGATAGGTTTCCTGGTATTGATAACATATGACTGAACGTCGGCCTTTGGATCATCAAGCGGCCAGTCAGTCATCTTCGCAACGTCGACGTCTGGGCTATCCGAATCATCAAGCACGCCTGTGATTCTCTTCTGTTCTGGGTCTACCAGACAGAACGAGACTCGGCTGTAGCCCAGCTTACGCAAGGCTTGCGCGGCTATCCTGATGACGTGCTCCACGTCGCGGGTATACTTGCCCAATCCATCGAAGATGGAGTTGGCAATCTCTATGTGACGATCACGTGTCTGAAGGTGCAAACGAGCGGCCTCGATTTCAGCCGCTTGAGTATAGGCCATCACGAAATGTTCGAAGAGTTGGTTGACAAGCAACTCGCGCTCGCGCGAGACAATTCGGTTCGCGGCAAAGTCGCTAATGACGACTGCGCGAAACTGGCCGGAGCGCGGGGCAGGAACGATAGCCACGAAAACGTACTGTTTCAGTCGTCCAGTCAAAGGGAATCGCCCGGGTTTCGGTTCGTGAGGTAAAAGATGATTCAGTTCTTTAATGGTTTCTCCCTTGAGTTGACAACCAGGGATAGAGAGCATTTTCCATTCCCCATTCAACTCTAGACAGGCCACCTCGCGGAAACCAAGCACGTAACGGCAAGTGTTATGCAGCAGCTTCCCGACAGCGCTGGTGCCTTTGGCGGCAGCCACGTGGAGCGCGGCGGAGAGCGTTTTGATATTGAATGCCACCTCTCGGCGATCATCGGCGTTAGCAGGACGTACCCGTTCTTCTTCAGCTAAATGCTCATAGTAAGCAAAAGCTGCCTCTGATTTGTCATTGCGCAGATAGAGATCGCCGAAGCGCTTGTTGTTGTAGTAAGTCTTGAGATAGGTTTTCAGCAAAGGCGAAGCGAGACGCATGCGCCAGCCTTCCCGCCTGGCGACGCCAGCCAGTTCCAACGGTCCCGGGGCGTTCGTGATGGTGTTGACCCACACGACATCATCGCGGAGTAATTGTTTGAGGTCTTCCCAACACTCCGGCGCGTTGTTGATCACGCGCGGCGGTTGGCGCAATAAATCCGGGCTGATGGCGCGGGGGATGTCAGACACCGCAATCGGTGTATCGAGCGGCAAGTTGGCATTCACGCGTGCTTTACTCACATCGCGCAGCAAGGTCTTCAAGATGCTGAGATAGCCTCCGGCTAGTTCGTATAAGCAATCCACCGCCTCTTCATCGTTGGCGAAGCAAAGCTGTAGCTCGTCCCGATACCTCAGGGTTTCTGCGGCAAAGAACTCTTTGTCGAAGCCTTGAAGGAAATACTGGTAAGCACAGTTGAACTCCGATGTTGGCCCGTGTACCAGTTTCTGAAACACGTCCTCGCCGCTGAGCGCGACCATCAGCTTTTTCTCTTCAACCAGCGTGCGGACTTTCAGGAGTAAGTTGCGCGCTAGGTACTGTGGCAGGCTGTCAACATTTGAGACCAGTAAGACTACCGGTCGCTGCGATTGAGTGATAAGCCAATCCAACGGTGCGAAAGGGTCCTCCGTAGTGTTCACGCATTCCGTAAAGCGGTTATCAGCTTCGCGGACAGCCTTGGACAGCCAATCGTAAAATTCTTTTTCGTTAGAAATAGGCTTTCGCAGGGACGATTCGAGGCGCAAGAGATGAAGCTCCTCCTGCGTCTGCAACAACTCATACAGGCGTCTCATCAGATATCGCTTGCCGCCGTAACGCGGTGCAATCAAGACAACGCTCTCATGGGCGATGACGACTTTTTCGTATAGCTCATCCAGTAGCGGTTGACCGATCTTCCGATATAGAAACGGTGTCATAAGCTCACCTCAATTTGGCGTTGGGGGAAGTTTGTGTGGATGTCAATTGCACGGAGCGACGCGCGGTTTCAAGTGCGCTGTCGAGAATGCCTAGGCGCTCCGCGTATTCGGCCAGGGCCTCGTTGGCCAGGCAGAACCGGCCTTTGTTCCACACCAACACATTATGGATAACCAGTTCATTGCATATACGCAGGGCGTGCATCTCATCAATCGGCAGTCCCCAACGCAACGCCAGCGCGCAAATTGGCCCTGGTGTGATCTCTTTGAGCTGCTCTTTCAGCAATAACAATGCAATCAGCCGTACCTCCGCATCTTCCAGGTATTCGCCCTGTAACGGGCTGATAAAAAATTGGGTTGTTTCAAAATCCCATTTCAATCGTTCCACCTGAGCTAATGAGATCGTGTCGCTTTGTTCGTCAATCGCCAGTTCAGCCAGCTTTCTCGCAAAGAACTGAATTTGATTGGGTAATCTTCCGGTGAGACGAAGGACTTGCGCACTCAGCCGTTCAGGGTCATCAACCTTGAACCCAAGGTCGGCTAACGGATCTAACAAAAGATTGCGCGCCGCCGGTTCATCCAGCGGATTGAGCTGTAGCAATTGAAGGCGTTGGTTTAATTGCGAGTCTGAATAGAGCATCATCCGCAAAAGTCCGCCGCGCCCGATCAAGATAAGGCGGCAATAGCCCAACTTAGCAGCCTCGCCCAATAAATCGAACACCTCTCCCTGGCAAACGTTGTCAACCTCATCGAGCAGCAGATGAATTGTTCCACCAAGTTTGGTTTTGAGGTATTGCAGAAAATCCGGCAGCTTGGTGTAGGAAAGCTCCAGACTACGGCGCGAAGCCTCCAGCTTCATGGCCAGCAACTGCGCAATGGTATTGGGTTCTTTCGAGCATTGATAAAAATCCACGTAAAAAGTCCGCAATGCTTGCGGGTCGCGGTCGTGCACCAATTTGCGTTGAAATTGTTTGATGAGAGACGTCTTGCCAATCCGGCCAGGGCCAGCTACGGCAAAGCTCAGATCGCTCTCGTTGTAGAGTTTGTCCAATTCGTTGCGCCGTCCGAAAAACATTCCGCCTTCGACCGAGAGCAGGTGATTGAAGGGAACCAAGCGCCGCAACGAGATCTGCTCGCGCAGCCAAAGTTTCAAATACCGCAACGGTTCCGGCGTGGCTAGCAATTGCTCCAATTGTGGCGGCGAGAGAATCAAAAAACGACCGAAAGGCAGTGCTTCATAGGCTTGTGTATAGGCTGAATGCGAGGTGGCTAGGACGAATGGCACTCCACCTGCTTCGCCCAACCGTTGCTTGAAATCGCGCAGGGCCTCTGTCAACCCAGGCCCCTCGCCTCCCAGCAACACACATTGAACTTCGCCCATGCCATGCAAGCGAATGCTGCTGAGGTCAGCCAGAAAACGCAGGCAATTGTCACCGCGCTGTTTCACTTGGGTGTCGGTCTGAAACTTTTCTTTCCAACGCTGGATAAAGCCCAACGCTTGCTCGTCATGCGTTTGAGTCCACCCGCGAGCGAGGTTTTCTACCAGCGTCATAATGTCTTTTCTCCCAGCAGTGTTTTGCCTGTGTTTTGCCTTGAGCTTGTGCAGCTAATCGGTCTTGCTCGACTGCCAAGCAGCATTGAGCGCCGTAGTAAACCGTCTCATCTCAGCTACAGCGGCAGGCTCGGCGTTCTGCTCAATGCGCGCGAGCGCCGCCTCACATTCATCCAGAGGGGCAGACAAAGGGTTGTCTGCCCGAAAGCGCGCATTCAGTGGCTCGGGTGACAAACCGAGGTGCGGAAGTAGCCCGATTAGTAGATGCGCGCGCAGTGCTCGTTGACCAAGTCCGAGTGCCTGAGCCAGCCGCACCAAACCCGGCGCAGACGCGGGGTTTGGTGCTGTCAAGTCGTCGAGTCCGAATCGCTCAAGCACCGCAGAGAGCTGCACCTCAGTGGTGGCCGCTAACTTTGCCAGGTAAACCATCAGCCCCCAAGGCAGGAAGCCGATTTGTTCAACCGCCCGACGGAGGCGCGCAATGTACCAGGCAACACGCGCCGTCTGATCGCAACGCTGTAGGAATTGTTTAGAGACCGATTCCAATGGTTCCTGTTGAAACACTTGCCAATCATCCGCCAACTGCAAAGCCTCAAGTAATAGCTCAGGCCACGCCGGGGGCGGCGCTAACTGAGTCTCGTTGTTCAAAGTTCGTTCGTTCATAAAATAGTCAAACATCCTTTCCTGTTCTTGCGTTTACTCGCTTCAGCCAGTCACCCAGCCGTGGGTCACGTTCGAGCATCTTTCTGAGCCGTTTCAAAATGCGGTAATGGCGCTGGCGTGTGGCGTTGGCTTTGATGCCGAGCGCTAGCCCGACCTCTTCGTAGGTGTTGTCGGCAATGAAATCGCGCAGTTGGATCAACTGCCGATCCGCCTCCGGGAGTTGGGCTAGGGCAGCGCTGATGGCAGTGATGATCTTCACGTCGGGCACGGCTTTGGGTATCCGACGCAAGAGTTTTCTGCCAAGCGGATTTGGAGTGCTTTCCGGGAGGGGAATAGTTGAAGGCCGGCTGGTAAGCCAATCGGTTAAGGCGTTGCGCGCCACGGTGAAGACCCAGGCTTCAAAGCTGCCGGTTTCGATCTCACTGTATTTCGATATTTTGAGTGTAAGGATGTCAGTGAGACATGTTTCGGCCAAATCTTCAGCCTCGGTCTCTGATAAGTCCCGGTAACGAAATAATGCTTTGAGGCGTGGGCCAAAGTAACGAGTGAAATCCCGGTAAGCGGCCTCCTCCAATGGCGATGTCAGGAGCCGCGCGGCCAAGTTGGACAGCTCTCGCCGTTTCATGGCCGCGCGCTCGTCAGACACCTCCTTCTCGTTACTGTTAAATGTGTTTTCGTTATCCATATGGACGCTTCCAAACTAGATAACTCCACCCTGTTACACCCTGACCTCAGATGGCTGAAGATTGAGGGAAGGAATTGGGAAGGCGGGGGCTTACTTCGCCTTTGGCGCAAGCTCTTGATGGATGCGCTCCAATAGTTTCTTGCTCGCGCGAATGCCGTCCGGCTCGCTCAGCTTGTCGCCTTCGTATTCAATGCCGAAGAAGCTGTGATAGCCGGCGTCGAGCACCAGCTTGACCATGCGGCGGTAATCGGTGTGCGTCTCGTTGCCCTCGGCGTCGAAGTCGTGCGTCTTGGCGCTGACGGCTTTGGCGTAAGGCATCATCTCGGCGACGCCTTTGTAACGGTCGTATTCTTCGGTCGGGCTGAGGCGGAAGTTGCCGAAGTCGGGCAGCGTGCCGCAATTTTTATGCTTGACCAGCTTCATCACGCCCGCCAGCCATTGGCCGTTGGAAGAAAGGCCGCCGTGGTTTTCGACGATCACGGCGATTTTGTGTTGCGCGCCGAATTCGGTCAGTTTGCGCAGTCCATCGGCGGCGAGTTTCTGCTGCTCTTCGTAACTGCCCCGGCTGGCCGCGTTGACGCGGATGATTGTGCAGCCGAGAAACTTGGCGGCCTCGACCCATTTGTAGTGATTCTCGACCGCCTGCTGGCGTTTGGCCGCGTCAGGATCGCCGAGGTTGCCTTCGCCATCGCACATGATCAGACGATTCTCGACGCCCAGGTCTTTGGTGCGTTTGAGCATTTCGCCGAGATAGGTTTTGTCTTGGGCTTTGTCTTTGAAAAACTGATTGACGTATTCGACCGCGTTGATGCCGTAATCCTGCTTGGCCGTCTTGGCGAAATCGAGATTGTCGAGTTGTTTGGCAAACAGCGCCTTGTGCAGCGACCATTGCGCCAGCGAGATTTGAAACAGCGGTTTGGGCGCGGCGGAGAGGGTTTCTTTTGTCAGCGCGGTGATGCCGAAGACGGCGCCGGTTTGCGCGGCCTGTTTGATGAAAGCGCGGCGTTCGATCACTTGAATCATTGCTGTCGTCCTTCGTTGGGTTGGGTTGGGTTGGGTTGTCGTGTCCGTTGACACGCGCGAAACATCGCACGATTCGGCAGGGAGCACAACCCAGCTTGTCGGATGGGTGCGAAGGTTGTTTAATGACCGCGCACACTGCACCGCTTTCAACCACACAACAATTCAGGAATCGTTCATTTCGTCCAGCGGAGGAAACAAAATGTCATTTGGACTACGACGAATTTCCCTACGCGCGCTCGTGCTTGGCTTGGCGAGCCTTTTCATCAACCTTTTCTCTACGATGAATATCCTGGCCCAACAAACTGCGCTCACGGCGGCTGATTACGCCCGCGCCGAAAAGTTCATGCCTTACAACACCGGCCCGCTGGTCTTGCGCGCGGGCGTGCGGCCCAACTGGCTGCCCGATGGCCGCCTCTGGTATCGCGTGACGACCGAGCAGGGCAACGAATTCATCCTGGTTGATCCGGCGCGCGGCACACGCGGCGCGGCGTTTGATCACGTCAAACTGGCGGCGGCACTAGCGGCGGCGACTGGCACGAAAGTAGGCGCATACCAATTGCCGTTTCAGCAAATTGATTTTGCGGCGGATGGCAAGTCGCTTTCCTTCAGTGTTGACCGGCGGCGCATCAGTTGTGATGTGCAAGGCGAGCAATGCCGCGTCGTGTCTGAGGGCAATGGCAACCGCGAAGCCGGGCAGCGCGGCGGGCAACGGGGCGGCCCTGGCGCAAATGCGATGGCGACTTCGCCGGATAGTAAGCGCGTGGCTTTCATCCGCGATTACAACTTGTGGGTGCGCGACGCGGCGACGGGCAAAGAGACGCAACTGACGACCGATGGCGTCAAAGATTTTGGCTACGCGACGAACAACGCGGGCTGGACGAAGAGCGATACGCCCGTGCTCGCCTGGTCGCCCGATTCCAATAAGATCGTCACCTTCCAGCACGATGGGCGTGGCGTAGGCGAGATGTACCTGGTCAACACGCAGGTCGGCCATCCCAAACTCGAAGCCTGGAAATATCCGCTGCCCGGCGACGAAAAGATATTCATGATCGAGCGCGTCGTGATTGACCTCGGTGGGGAAGGGGCCGCCGCCAAAGTCGTGCGGCTGAAAATGCCCGCCGATCCGCACCGTTCGACGCTCTGCGATCACATCGTGTGCGGCGGCGTCTGGGCCGATGTGCAATGGGGGGCGGACAGCCAGCAACTGGCCTTTGTCTCGACCTCGCGCAATCACCAGGAAGCCAAATTTCGCATCGCTGATCCCGCCACCGGTGACGTGCGCGACGTGTTGGAAGAGAAGGTCAAGACATTTTTTGAATCCGGCAATGGCCGCGTGAATTGGCGCTATCTGTCCGCGACGAATGAACTGCTCTGGTTTTCGCAACGTGACAACTGGGGCCAGCTTTACCTGTACGACGCGCAAACCGGCAAGCTCAAAAATCAGATCACAACCGGCGCAGGCAATGTCACGCAGGTGCTGCGCGTAGACGAACCGAGCCGCCAGCTTTACTTTCTCGGCGTCGGCAAAGAGCGAGGCCGCGATCCGTACTTCCGGCATTTCTATCGCATCGGCTTTGACGGCAAGGGCCTCAAACTGCTCACGCCCGAAGACGCCGACCACGACATTGCGCTTGCGCCGTCGGGCCAGTATTTCACCGACAGCTATTCCAAACCTGATGTGCCGCCGATTGCCGTGGTGCGCGATGCTGATGGCAAGCTGATCGCGACGCTCGAAAAGGCGGACATCGCGCGCCTGCTTGCGACCGGCTGGCAACCGCCGCAACCGATTACGGTCAAGGCGCGCGACGGCGTGACCGATCTTTACGGGTTAATGTATAAGCCAACCAAACTCGACCTCAATAAAAAGTATCCGATCATCAACAACATTTACCCTGGCCCGCAAACCGGCAGCGTGCGTGGGCGTAGCTTTTCCGCCGGTGGCGATCAACAAGCGCTGGCCGAACTCGGTTTCGTCGTCGTGCAAATTGACGGGATGGGCACGCCCTGGCGCTCCAAGAAATTCCACGAAGCCTATTTCGGCGACATGGGAGACAACACGCTGCCCGATCAGATCACGGGGATGAAGCAACTCGCGCAACGCTACAGTTGGATAGACATCGAACGCGCCGGGATTTACGGCCATTCAGGCGGCGGTTATGCAACGGCAGCGGCCATGTTCCGCCACCCGGACTTTTTCAAGGTCGGCGTCTCGCAGGCGGGGAATCACGACAATCGCGGCTATGAAGACGATTGGGCCGAGAAATGGAGCGACTTGCTGGTGCGCAAGCCGGATGGCACGAGCAATTACGACAGCCAAGCCAATCAGAATTTCGCCAAGAATCTCAAAGGCAAGCTGTTGCTCGCGCACGGCACGCTGGATAACAACGTGCCGCCGTATAACACGCTGCTAGTGGTCAACGAACTGATCAAGGCGAACAAGGATTTCGATCTGATCATGTTCCCCAACCGCCCGCACGGCTTTGGCAGCGAGGCGTATATGACGCGCCGCCGCTGGGATTATTTCGTGCGGCATTTGCTGGGCGCGGAACCACCGCGCGAGTTTGAGTTGAAACCGCCGGTGCAGGCGGGGCCATTGGGTGGAAATTGAAACACGCGAGGCCCAACGCAGGTGCGCCACCAAGCGGCTTAAACGCAGGCTTGCAGGAGAAAACAGGCCGATGATCGTAAGTATGTGGATGACCAAAGACCCTGTGACGATCGAGTCGCAAACGCCGCTGTCCGAAGCTGCGGCGCTGATGGCAGAGCAGCGCATCCGCCGCCTGCCTGTGGTCGAAAAGCAACCGCAAGGGCCCCCGCGCGTTGTGGGCATCATCTCCCAAGGCGACGTCCTGCATGCTTACCCAGCCAATGTGAATCCGTTCGTCGAAGGCGCGGCGCACAGCATTCCCGCTTCGCTGACCGTAGCGGCCATTATGCATTGTCACTTGATTACTACGACGCCCGAGGCTCCGATTGAAGATGCCGCCGAGTTGTTACGCAATCACAAGATTGGGGCTTTACCCGTCGTGCAACACGGCGCTTTGGCCGGACTGATTACGGAATCGGACATCTTTCGCGCCTTTGTCAGTTTGTTTGAAACCACGCACGGCGGCGCCCGCATCACGTTTGATACCTCGCGCGGCGATGATGTTTTCGCGCTGATTGTGCAATTGGCGCAACGCCGCAAGGTGCGCGTGCACAGTTTGTTTTCTTCGCACCAGGAAGACCGGCCCGTGTGCGTCGTGCGGGTTACGGGCGCGGGCCTGGAAGCCTTTCTTGAAGACATTTGGAAATCGGGACATCCCGTGTTGAGCGTGCTGCGGCAATAAGCTGCCGGGCGAAAACGTCACCTCTAGAAGCGCTACCAGGATGCAGGTAAGGCGCCGGTACGGAACCGTGAGCGAAAGCGACCGGTGATTCAGCGCAAGTCGAACGCGCAGTCACCCCTTCACGATCGCTCCCGGTTCCGTACCGCTGGCTCGTCTGAAAGGAATCCGCAAATGAAAGCTCAAGCACTGGCTTTGTTGCTGGCTTGGAACAGCTTGTTTTTCTCACCCGCAAGAACTGTTGCCCAAGAACCGGTGGACGCCGCCATCAACGCCAAAATCCGCGACGAAGGTTTGCACCGCTCGCAAGTCGCCGAGACTTTTAGCTACTTCACCGAAAACATCGGCCCGCGTTTGACGGCCACGCCCGCGTTCAAAGCCGCCGCCGATTACGCGCAAGCCAAGCTGAAAGCCTGGGGCCTCGCCAATCCGCGCCAGGAAGCCTGGGAATTCGGGCGCGGCTGGACGCTCGACAAATTCTCTATCGAAATGGTCGAGCCGCGCTATATGCCGCTGATCGGTTATCCCGAAGCGTGGTCGGCTTCGACAGCGAGTGAAATAACGGCCGCGCCGATCTTTCTGGGTGACAAAAAGCAGGACGACGTCGAGCAGATGCGCGGCCAACTCAAAGGCGCAATTGTGCTGAGTCAGCCGCTTCAGACTTCGTTTGAACGCGCCGACCGCCCGCAACCGACTTCCTTCGATCATCCCGTTGCCATCGGACAACCGCGCCCCCCAGCCGGTTCCGCTCCCTTCATCACGCCGCAAAACATGGCGAAGCTGTTGCGCGAAACCGGCGCGGGCGTCGTCTTGCGCCCCAATCGCGGCGAACACGGGACGCTGTTTGTGCTGGGCCGCGACAACGGCGAGAACGCACTGCCCAGCGTCGTGCTGAGCGCCGAGCATTACAACATGATTGCGCGGATGCTTCAGCGCGGTATGGCCATCAAGCTGCGCGTCAATGTCCAAACGCGCTTTTTGACCACAGACAAGAACGGTTACAACGTGCTGGCCGAATTGCCCGGCACTGACCCGGCCCTGCGCGATGAAGTCGTAATGATTGGCGGCCACCTTGATTCCTGGCATTCCTCAACCGGCGCAACCGATAACGCCGATGGCGCGGCGGTCGTGATGGAAGCGATGCGCATTCTCAAAGCCATCGGCGCGCGCCCCAAACGCACAATCCGCGCGGCGTTGTGGGGCGGCGAAGAAGAAGGCTTGCTCGGCTCGGCCAAATACGTCGAGAAGTATTTGAAGGGCGATGCGAACCAAGCCGCGCGCGAAAAGTTCAACGCCTATTTCAACCTTGATCCCGGCACCGGGCCAATTTACGGCTGGTATCTCGAAAACAACGCCGCCGTCAAACCGATCTTCGATGCCTGGTTGGAGCCGTTCAAAGATTTGGGCGCGCGCCGCAACATCGCGCAAGGCATCGGCAACACCGATCACCTGAGCTTCACGCGCGCGGGGCTGGCGGGCTTCAATCCGGTACAGGATTATGTGGATTACGACACGCGCACCCATCACACCAATATGGACACGTATGAGCGCGTGAAGGCTGACGATTTGAAACAGTGCGCAATCGTGCTGGCGTCGTTTGCGTATCACGCGGCGGTGCGGGCGGAGAAGCTGCCGTTGGGTGCGAGCAAATAATTCGCCAAACTTGGGAGTGCAGATGTCTCGCCTACTGTAAGAAAAGCCGCGCAGCGTTCCTCTGTAACGCTATCAATAATTCAATGTGGCTCCTGTCTCGGCTGTACCCGTATTTAGCCCCCCGCCGCTCGTAAAGCGATAGATACATATTGACAAACAATAAATACATATTGCAGGATGAGAATATCAATGATTTTCAAGAACCATTTTCCGTACAGGAAGAACCATTATGAAACGAAGCTCAACGATATTTCTTCAGGTAGTCATCGTGCTCATCGGTATGGGCGTTCTTGCCCTGATGCTTTGGGAACCTCACCTTGAGGGCAGGAATGCGCACACCACGACCTTTGAGATTTACTTCAAAGATCCATTCCTGGCGTATGCCTACATGGCGTCTATTGCCTTTTTCGTCGCGCTCTATCAAGCCTTCAAGCTGTTGGGCTACATAGGAGCAAATCAGGTCTTTTCGCAACGCTCTGTAAGAGCCTTGCGGACTATCAAATACTGCGCGCTGACACTTATCGCTTTTATTGTGGGAGCAGAAGCTTTCTTCTTTACAGTTCAGCGTGGTAAAGAGGATATCGCGGGCGGTGTGATGATTGGTCTTGTTATGATGTTTGTCTCTGCCGTAGCCGCCACTGCCGCAGCCGTGTTCGAGAGACTTTTACAAAGTGCCGTAGAGATAAAGTCCGAGAACGACTTAACGGTATAAGGAGACCCGCATGGCAATCATCATTAACATAGACGTCATGTTGGCGAAGCGGAAGATGAGCGTCACCGAGCTTACCGAAAAAGTCGGCATCACGATGGCGAATATTTCCATCTTGAAAAACGGCAAAGCTAAAGCTATCCGGCTCTCAACCCTGGAGGCGATTTGCAAAGCCCTGGAGTGTCAGCCTGGAGATATTTTGGAATACAAAGAAGACCTCCCTTAGTGCGGAAGCGCAATAAAGATAGGCGCGCGGATGATACGGATGCGGCGGATTAGCGCGGATGCGTTGCTGAAGTTTGATCGGCGTAAATCCGCTGCACGCAGGTCAACCGCGTATCTATTGCACGCTGAGTTGAAAATGTTCTGAGCAGCCATTTGAGCGCCGCCCTGAATCTGTGGCGCAATTCCTCAGCGTTGATTTACACTGCGCCCGCAGTAACCTCGGATTACATCAGCGATTCTCGATTCGAAAAACACAGGCAGGAACGGTAGCGCAATCTGCCGAGGTTGTACTGCTTCACTGATCGAAACCGTGGAGCCTACGGTAAGAATCATTGCCCTGTACTGCCGTGCGGCGCAATCTCGGCAGATTGCGCTACCGTTTGCCGGAGGTCCCACGTATGAACGAACCCTTCCAATACGATGGTTTCATCAGCTACGGCGCGCACGACCGGGGCGAAGCGCGCGCGTTGGCCGCGCGGTTGCGCCGCGATGGGCTGCGCGCGTGGCCCGGTGTATTCGATGGCTTCTCAGCAGAGGGGGCCTCTGACAAAGACGGCGCGCGCCCGTCGGACGAGGCGCGGCGGAGCCAGCGCGAAGCGGGACTGGAGCAAGCGCGGACGCTCCTGCTGTTGCTGTCGCGGCACGCTACGGCGGCGGAGTGGGTGACGTTCGAGCAGCACGCGGTACGCTTCCGCGACCCGCTGAATCAACTACGCCGCTTGCTCCCCGTGCGACTGGACGACGCCGAGATGCGCGACGCGCTCAAGCCCTTCGCGTATGTGGATTGGCGGCTGCGCTCTGAGGAGCAGTACGAACGGTTGTTGGCCGCCTGTCGTCCGGCAGCTACCGAGACTGCGCGCGCGACTGAGCCGAAAAACCAAGCGCAACCAAGCAAGGTTTTTGAAGGACACATCGGCGCTGTTCGGGGAGTGGCGGGGACGCCGGATGGTCGGCGCATTAAGGCAAGCCTTGCTTCGGTGAGTTGAGGGTTTGGGCTAATGGATGAACTGGTTGCAAGTTTCATCCGGCACAAAACTCTCTGAGATTGATCAGTGTGAAGGCGATCAGTTTGAAGCCAAGATGACGTTTCTGCTTGGTCTCAAATCGTAAGAGCAAGCGTTTGAATTTGTCTTCCCAGGCAAAC
>JACPYM010000088.1 GCA_016196035.1 Acidobacteriota bacterium
CCGTAGCCGTACTTGACGCGCCGCTTGCTCACGCGCGCGGTACTGTCCCGGCGCGGCGCGCCTACCGTACACGCAAATGAAAACCGAGCTAGTCTGTTCGTCCTGGTTAATGCGATAGGACAGACTAAAGTCCGTCCTACTTGTTTCAATCACCTAACCGCTTCGTCTCCGAACGTTCAATGATCAGCGCCAGTGGCATCTCGCCTTCTGCCTGCGCTTTCGGGCAATGCCGCAAGCCTTTGGGGATCACCAATCCTTCGCCAGCCTTCAACAAAAAATCGCCAACCTCGGTTTGGAAGAGAATCTCGCCTTGTAAGACGATGAACGATTCGTCTTCGTGTTCGTGCGCATGCCAGCGCTCAAACTCGCCTTGGAATTTAACCAGCCGGATTGCGCATTCGTCCACTTGCGCCAGATTGACAGGGGTGTAAGCCTGTGTGATCTGCGCGGCAGTTTGCTGAATGGAAAATAATTGCACGTCCATAAGATTATTGTTTGAAAACCACGCCGCCTTTCATCACCCATTTGACGCGCTCCAATTCGGTCACGTCTTTCAACGGGTCGCCTTCGACAGCGATCAGGTCGGCGTATTTGCCTGCTTCGATGGCGCCGATGCGATCTTCCCAACCCAGCAGCTTCGACGCTTGCACCGTCGCCGTCTGAATCGCCTGCAACGGCGTCATGCCCAGGCGCACGTAAACACCAAACTCGTGTCCATTCAAACCGTGCGGATAAACCGCCGCATCGGTGCCAAAGGCCACCAACACACCCTGTTGAAAGGCGCGTCCGAGGTTTTGCTTCATGATCGGCATCACGGTTTTCGCTTTCTCCACCATTGCGGGCGGCAAACCAAGCTTGGCGTAATTTTCCAAAAACCAATCGCTCAGATAAAGCGTCGGCACCAAATACGTCCCGTGCTCTTTCATCAGCTTGATGCCTTCGTCGTCAATGTACGAACCGTGTTCGATGGAGTCCACGCCCGCCAGCACCGCGAGTTTAATGCCGTCACCGCCGTGCGCGTGGGCGGCGACTTTGCGCCCGGCGCGATGGGCTTCGGTGACAATCGCCTGCATCTCTTCCAGCGAATACTGCGAGGCTTTGGGGTCATCGCCCAGCGAGAGCACACCGCCGGTCGAACAGATTTTGATCACGCCCGCACCGTATTTGATGTTCTCGCGCGTCTTGCGCATCACTTCGGACACGCCGTCGGCCACGCCTTCAGCAACGTAGTGATATTCGGGCGCGAGAAAGTTGTCATCGCAATGCCCGCCCGTAATTCCCAGCGAAGGCCCTGATGCAATGACGCGCGGCCCCGGCACATCGCCGGCCTCAATCGCATCGTGCAGCGCGACGTCGGAATACCCTTTCGCGCCGACGTTGCGCACCGTGGTGAAACCTGCTTCTAAGGTCACACGCGCATTCTTGGCACCTTTCAACGCCTCGCGCGGCACCGAGATGCCCACCGACGAATAGCCCATCCCGCCCGGCTCGAAGGTCAGATGCGTGTGGCAATCCGCCAAGCCCGGCAACACGGTCTTGCCACCCAAATCAATCACGGTTGCATTCGCGGGCACGCTGACCTGCGCGCCCACCGCCGTGATGCGGTCGTTCTCGATCAGGATGACCGCGTTGTTGATGAACGCGCCCGTGCGCACATCCAAGGCGCGTCCGGTCTTTACGGCAACCATATTCCCAGCGGGACGAGCAGTTTGTTGTGCGCCGACGGTCAGGACAATCAAGAGTACGCAAAGTGCGAGGGCCACGGGTGCAAGCAGTTTTCTCATGCGGGTGTTCCTTATGTTGATTTCAGTTTAGGCGTTTGATCGAAATAATTTTGATGGGCGGCGTCAGCGCCTGTTTGTCAGCCGGGGCCTGCTGAATCTTTTTCACCACATCCAGCCCCTTGGTCACTTGCCCAAAGGCCGCGAAGCCCTGGCCATCGGGGTTGCGCTGCCCGCCAAAATCCAGTTCGGGTTGCGCGCCAATGCAAATAAAAAAGTCCGAAGTCGCCGTATCCGCCCCCGCCCGCGCCATCGAGATGGTGCCATCCCGATGCTTCAAACCCGTCACGTTCGTGCGTTCAAGTTGAATCGGCGGAAACTCTTGTTTGGTGTCGTCAGGATGCACGCCTGCTTGAATGACTTCGATCTTGATGGCGTTGTTCGGCTGATTGTCCGGCGCGCGCTTGACCGTGCGATGAAAGCGCCCGTTGGTGTAATGGCCGCCATTCACATACTTCAAAAAATTGGCGACCGTGACAGGCGCGCGCTGGGCTTCGAGTTCGACTTCGATGCCGCCCAGTTCTGTCTGGATGAGTATGCGCACCTTGGGCGACTGGCCTTGCGCATAGACCATCAGTAACAGCCATAGCAGCACGAGCACGCTGGCCAGCCAGCAACGGCGTTGAAAATGCATCCACTCCTCCAGGTTCAATTGTCTTGTGATTTGAAAACCGCGCCGATGATAAGCCGCGCCAGCCGAACCGTCTAGCGCTACAATGAGGTTGAATGAGCGCCTCTCCTTGTAATAGCGAATTTATTCGCGGCGCGACAGCGCGAATAAATTCGCTACTACAAGGAGAGGCCGCGCTCAGCATAATTCCCTGATTCAACCTCATTGATCTGCGGCATGGCACCGGCGTTCTGCTATACTGCCGCCGCCTTGTGCCTGAGGAGAGCAGCCGATGCGCCAGATGTTTTATCAAGCCAACTTTTGCGCCGAATGCGGCAATGCGCTGCCCGCGCAACGTGTGCGCTGGCGCTGGGGGCCGCGCTATTTCTGCCCCGTCTGTGCACAACGGCAACGCTCGCCGCTCTATCGCTGGCTATTGCCGCTCGCCGCTATCCTGGCGACGTTAGGTTGGGCCTTCGTCTTGCCTGAAAGCGCCCCGCCGCCGTCACCGCCCGCCCCAGCCGTTACCGCGTTGAACGCCACCGCGCAACCCTTACCAGACAACCCGCCGCCAGCCGTGCAGGTATCGGCCAACGCCTTCTGCGGCGCACGCACACGGCGCGGCACACCCTGTCGCCGCCTGGTTCAACCGGGGCAACGGTGCGCGCAACATCGCGGCCAACCTTCCCTGTTGGAAGAGAAAAAAGCGCAGTAAAGATGAATTACAGATTTGAGATTTGAGATTTGAGATTTGAGATTTGAGCTTGTGGATTGAAGCCCGTTATTTTTGCAAAGCAAAGGCCGGAGTGTTCGAGCGAACACTCCGGCCTTTGCTTTTGAAACCGCAGCTTGTCAATCCGCAATCCGCCTTCGCTTCATTGCACATCGCGCGCGCAGCGGAAGCCGACGGCTTTGAAATTCGCAGCGCCTTGCCGTTTGGCGGGCAGGCTTTGCCGCAACGCCGCCGTCGCCTCTTTGCTTTCATAAGAGCCGCCCCGCACCACTTTGTTGGCCGCATCGGAAGCGGCGCTGGCGGCTTCGTCTTTGGCGCAAGCGTTGTAATTGCTGGCCGTCCATTCCGCCGCGTTGCCGATCAGATCGAACGCGCCAAAGGCGCCGCGGCCTTGCGCAAAACTGCCGGCGGGTTGCAATTGCTTGCCATTGACGTTGGCCAATTCGGCGCGCCATTCGTTGCCCCAGGGATAGAGCCAGTCTTTGCCGCCGCGCGCGGCATATTCCCATTCGGCTTCGGTCGGTAACCGCTTGCCCGCCCAGGCGGCGTAAGTGGTCGCGTCTTCCCAACTGACATCGGTGATGGGCAATTTCTCGGCGCCCGCCGCAAACAATCCGCCTGTCCACGAAGGCGGCGGCGGATAATTATTGGCCGCCAAAAACAAGGCGTACTGTTCGTTGGTGACTTCGGTTTTGTCCAGATAAAACGGCTTGATCGTGACTGCCGCAATCGGACATTTGCCGTTGCTGTTGGCATTCAACAACACCGAGCCGGCGGGCACATACACCATGTCTTCAAATGTCGCGGGCGTCGCAGTGGGAGTCGCCACCGGCGTAGCGCTGCTGGGCGGCGTGGGCGTCACCGGCACCGGCGTTTCGGCGCGGGGTTCGGATGAAGGGCTGGTCAACCACCAGGCGACAGCTCCTAACAAAACGATGACCGCCAACGCGCCCAACAACAATGGTTGTGCTCTTAACCGGGTCAGGATGGCGGCGGGTGAATTGTCGGGCGGGGCTTCGTCTTTGCGGGCCGCCAAACGTTGCGTGTCGAGACCGGCGCTGGCGGGCAAAGCGGCGCTGGCGGCAGCATTGGCGAGGCTGCCTGATACGCCTGAGTCGGACGCTGCGGCGGCCAATGGCGCGCTGCCGGTGGGAATCTCGGCTTGAACGTCTTTTGGTTTGACCGCCGCGCCCACCGAAGTGTCATAACTTTGCGCCTGCGCGCCAGTGCCGTGTTGTTGCGGATTGGTGTCGCGCGCCGGTTTGAGCATCTGTGTCGAAGCCGGGTCCAGCAAAGTCGGCTCGCTCGACGCTCCGGGCAGCGCCCCACCTTCGGCGTGGGGTGTCGCCAAGGCGGCACTCGGCACAGTCAATTTCACCGCCGCAGCGAATTCCTGCGCCAGGACGCGCGCTGTGGGCTGCCGGTCGGGCGGCCTCTTTTCCAACGCGCGCAACACGACTTGTTCAATCTCCGCGCTTAAATCGGGGCGCTGCTCGCGCAACGGCTTGGGTGTTTCCATCACGTGCTTGATCGCCACGCCCGTCGGCGTCTTGGCCGTGAAGGGCAATTGGCCGGTCAGCAATTCGTAAAGCACGACGCCCAGGCTGTAAATATCCGAACGCTCATCCACCGGTTCGCCCTGACACTGTTCGGGCGACATATAGCTGGGCGTGCCGATGAAAGTGCCGACCTTGGTCAACGCCGGTTCCAACATGCCTGAGTCCTGCTCTTTGTCGAGCAACTTGGCGATACCAAAATCCAGCAACTTGACCTGTTCGGCCATACCGTGCCGTTCAGAAGCGATCACGTTTTCCGGCTTCAAATCGCGGTGAATGATGCCCAACTTGTGCCCCTCGGCCAGCACAGCACAAATCTGCGTCAAAAGCTGATACACCCGCACGGGATCAAGCACGCCTTCATCATCCAACACCTGCCGCAAATTGCGCCCGTCCAGCAATTCCATCACGATGAACGTCACGCCATCGGCCTCTTCGCCAAAATCGTGAATGACGACGGCATTGGGATGGCGCAAGCGCGCCGCCGCCCGCGCCTCGCGTTGAAAGCGTTCGCGCGTGACGGCGTTGTCCACCAGTTCGGAGCGCAAGACTTTGACCGCCACTTCATCGCCGATATGCAAGCGCGTGGCACGATAGACTTCGCCCATGCCGCCGCTGGCGATAAGCGCATCCAAACGGTAACGCCCGCCAAGGACGCGGCCAGCGCTGACGCCTGTGCTAGAGGAATCGAAATTTGCCTGGGTACTCATCTTGATTTTTGATCCGCCGGAAAAGCTGCTGCGGGCGCGAAGTCTAAATCAAACGCGGCCAGATTGATACTGGCGCGCGGTTCAAGCCAGGCGAATTTCGCGGCCCGTCTGGCGCATGCCGCTGCCGCGCTGCTAAAGTGACGCGCCGCAATCGTCAAACTACCAACCTCTCTTCCGGAGTCGAACCTGTGAACCAAATGTTCCGGCCTGTCTGTTCTTTCATCATCGTCAGCGCGCTGCTGCTCGCGCCTGCCAATGCCCTTGGGCAAACGCTGCCTAAACTCAAACTCACGGCGAACCGCCGCTACTTGCAACACGAGAACGGCAAGCCTTTCTTTTATCTCGGCGACACGGCCTGGGAGTTATTCCATCGCCTCAATCGCGAAGAGGCGACGCAATACCTGAACAACCGCGCGCAAAAAGGCTTCACCGTGATCCAGGCCGTCGTGCTGGCGCAACTGGGCGGTTTGACCGTGTCCAATCCTTACGGCGATCTGCCGTTGCTCGAAAGCGATCCGGCGCGGCCCAACGAAGCCTATTTCCGCCACGTGGATTTCATCGTCAACAAAGCCGAAGAATTGGGCCTGTATGTCGGGATGCTGCCGACCTGGGGCAGCCATTGGGCGCTGGGCAAGGCCGCGTTCAATCCCGTGAACGCACGCCAATTCGGACGCTTTCTCGGCGCGCGTTACAAAGACAAACCGATTATCTGGGTGCTGGGCGGCGACCGTTCGATCACCAATGACGCTGAACGCGCCATCATTGACGCCCTGGCGGCGGGCTTGGGCGAAGGCGATGGCGGCGCGCACCTGAAAACTTTTCATCCGATTGGCCCCGGCATGTCTTCGCTCAAACTGCACGACGCGCCCTGGCTCGATTTCAATATGTTCCAGTCCTCGCACGCCGCGCGCGATCACGACAACGGACTGTATGTCGAACACGATTACGCGCTGACGCCCGTCAAACCAACGCTGGATGGCGAGCCGCGTTACGAGGGTATTCCCGTGGGCTTTTACAACCGCAACGTGGACGGCATCACGCGCTTCGACGATTTCGACGTGCGCCAGGCCGCGTGGTGGTCGGTGCTGGCCGGGGCGTGCGGCTTCACCTATGGCAACAACAACATCTGGCAAATGTACAAACCGCCGACTAGACAAGCCGGCAGTCAAGCCCCGCGCACGGTCGGTGATCCCAATCGCATTCGCGACCTGTTCGGCGGCCCCGGCAGCATCATCGGCGCGAACATCCCTTGGCACGAAGCCCTAGACCATCCCGGCGCGTTCCAAATGCGCCACCTGCGCCGCTTGCTCGAAGCCCTGCCCTTCACCAACCTTATCCCCGATCAACGCCTGATCCTGAACGGCCCCACAACCGGCGGCGCACGTATGCGCGCGGCGCGTGCCAGTGACGGCTCGTTCGCGCTGTTTTACACCCCGCACGGCGACAGCTTCACACTGGACAAAAGCGTCATCAAAGCCGAACAGCAAAAACAGTATTGGTACGACCCACGTTATGGCATTGCCTATTCGCTGAAGGATCAAGACAGCTCGGGCATACAGACGTTTACGCCGCCGAGTAGCGGGCGGGGGAATGATTGGGTGTTGGTGTTGGTGGATGCGGGGGCGGGGTTCACATTGCCGGGGGCCGCGCAATAAACTTACTCCTCGCAACAGTGATAATCGGCAACACCAAAAGTCGTTGGTGCCCTTTCTTGTGCCAGAGGCACGGCAGAATATAGCCGGTGGTGAAACCACCGGAATCACAACAACCATCACCGCGCCCCGGCAGGGGCGCTGGACAACTCTTGGAGATAAGCCATGCCATCAACTCATCTCAGTCTGCATTTCCACCTCATCTTCAGCACCAAAGACCGCATCGCCTACATGCACCCCGACTGGCGCGGACGTTTGCACGCCTACCTCGGCGGCATCATCAATGACCTGGACGGCGTCCCCGAAGCCATCGGCGGCGTAGCAGACCACATTCACCTGCTAGTCGGATTGCGCGCAACGCATCGCCTCGCAGACGTGCTGAAAGAACTCAAAGGCTCCTCTTCAAAATGGGTGCATCAGGAATTGCATAAGCCTTTGTTTGCCTGGCAGGAAGGCTATGGCGCGTTCACCGTCAGCCCCTCGCAACTCGCCATCGTCAAACGCTACATCGCCAATCAAGAAGAACATCATCGCCAGCAAACGTTTCAGACGGAGTACCTGGAGTTTCTGCAACAAAGCGGGGTGGAGTATGACGAAAAGTATCTCTGGTGAAGCCTCGTCCTGCGCCCCTGCCGGGGCGCGGGCCTTTTCGCGCGCGGTCCCAGTGGTTTCACCACCGGCTACATTCCGCTGTCCCTTCGGGACAAATTCCACCGCCCTGCAAGCATCGCAAGAAACGAGATTGGCAAATATGGTGCTCAGGGGTAAGCTGTGGGCCGTCAGCACGCTTGGCAAATGAGCGAAGTTGATCCGAAGCAAACGAACCACTGCCAGAGCAAGATTTCGACTACCGCAGAGCCCGCCCTAATCACTTTGCCGGTCGCAACAATAGGCACAAATAACGAAGGTGAATGTAATGAACGAACGAATCAATCAGATCATTGAGTACGTACTCGACAATGGCGAGATAACAAAAGATGAAATACTGAACTCCTTCGATATCGCTGATGAGGAATACGCCGAGATCAAGCGAGCCATTCTAAAACATCAGCTAATTGAAGCGGGAGCCAAAGGTATTGGGGGATTTGTTGTCAAAAAGCGTGCAGGCAAAACGCCAGACGATACTGAAACCAGCCCAACATTTTCGACCGAGTGGGAAAATGAAGCGGTCCAAAGATTATGCGAGCTTCTTCAGCATCGCGAGTTAGAAGAGCTGTTAGGGCCAGTTGCCCAAACCGTGCGCCAGGCGCGTAAATATGCGACAGGTGAAGACCGCCGCGGAAGCAAACCCGAACTCGCCGCTGCATTAATAATTCAGCATGGGTTTGATCTTTTTCGGGAAGGAAAAGCCCGTGAAATGATTGGCAGACACGCAAGAGTTGAGGTGCCCCGACGCTGGCATCCTGGGAAAGGGCAAGCGATTAGTTTTGTTGATGCAACAGGTTTTCCACCAGAATTTGCAGGCATACCCACAGAAGACTCCCTTCCTCATTACGAATACCTTGAGGGACGCTTCGAGCTACAAGAACTGGCAGATTTTCAAGAGGAGGTGAAGCGACAACTTTCCGAATCGCTGCGATCTCCTGGTCGGCGAGCGATTGTCACGCTACCAACAGGTGCTGGCAAAACTCGTGTAGCAGTAGAAACCATTCGTGATTGGTTTAAACAACACTATGACCCTTCAGGCACTGCAAACTCACGCTCCGTTTTATGGCTAGCTCATACTGAGGAACTCTGCGAACAGGCATATACCTGCTTTCGCCAGGTTTGGGAGGGAGCAACTTTTGTCTCGCCTCTTATGCTTTTCCGATTTTGGGGCAAATACACACAGCTTGATGATGAGCATTACGAGTCGCTCAATCGTATTGCTTATCAACCCAGTGTCTTGGTATCCACGCCAAATCGCATAGTTAATCTCATTGAAGCCTCTGATGAAGATCGCCAACAAATTCTCAACCTATTGCGCGCTTCCATAAACATTCTCGTTATTGATGAAGCGCACCGAGCCGCAGCACCTTCATATCGCCGTATCGTGGATGAACTTGTCGGCCAAGACGAACGCATGTCACTCGTCGGATTGACTGCCACACCATTCAGGCTTGAATACTTGGGAAATGACCCTGAAGCAGGTACAAAGGAGTTGCGCGAGATATTTGCCAATCTGATTGAGGCTGAAAAAACACTTGGCGACGACCCACGGGCAGAGCTACAACGGCGAGGTATTCTTGCTACCCCCATAGTTGAGATAATTAAGACTCCCACCCGCCTATCATTTCCAGATGTCGCAAATCCAGAAGAAATCACCCCAGAAGAGATAGAGAAAATTGACAACGCACTGAAAATTAAGGCTGACAATTCGCGTCGCCGAATGGCGGTCTTCAAGCAAATTCTGTCTATTTGTGAAGACCCCTTGAATCTAATTCTTTACTTCGGCCCAAGTGTACGCGACTCCGAGTGCATGGCATATCTGCTGCGCGAGAAGCACGTTCCTGCGGCAGTCGTAAGTGCTAAAACTCGTGATGTCACACGCCGCCGCATAGTAAACGAGTTTAAGGCAGGTCGCATTCGTGTTCTGTGCAACTGTGAAGTTCTCACAACAGGGTTTGATGCACCTCGGATAACCCATGTCGTTGTGGCACGTCCAACAGTCAGCCAAGTCCTTTACGAACAAATCATCGGTCGTGGCCTCAGAGGACCTAAGTTTGGTGGAACAGACATCTGTACAATTCTTGATTGTGAAGATAGCTTGCCAGAAGATGGGCACCGACCACTACTGGGCTATCAGCTATTTCGTCATGTCTGGAAGCCGCGTGTTATTCAATCGTAATAAAGGAGCTAAGCGTATGCCGAGCATCCAAATCCAACCCGACCAACTGCTTAACGCCGCACTGCAAATGCCAGAGAAAGAGTTCCAGCAATTCATCACCCGCCTGTTTACCGCAAAAGCCAGCCAACGTGTGCCAACGCTTTCTGAACGCGAGTCTGAACTACTACTCAAAATCAATCAGGGACTGCCTGCCGCGCGGCAAGAACGGCTGAACGAATTGATCAAAAAGCGCCGGGCGGAAACCATCAGCCCACAAGAGGTGCGCGAGTTGAAAAAGCTCACTGCCGAAGTCGAAAGGTTCGATGTCGAACGGCTCGGATTGCTGACCGAATTGGCGGCCATTCGTAACGTTCCGTTGCGCAAACTGATCAAACAACTCGGACTCAAACCCGTGCGGCATGACTAAAAAGCGCGTTCCAGCCAAATTGCGGCGCTTGGTCAGGCAACGGGCTTTGGGTTATTGCGAATACTGTCTCTGCCCGGATTTCTGCGCCACGCAGTTGCATTCCAACGAGCACATCATGCCCGAAAGCTTGGGCGGCTCCACCAGCGCCGACAATCTCGCGCTGGCTTGCCAGGGTTGTAATTGCGCCAAAGGCAACAAGACCCAGGCCCTTGATCCTGCGACTGGACGCTGGGTTTCACTCTTCCATCCACGCCGCGACAATTGGGCCGAGCATTTTGTTTGGGGCCGCGACCATCTTTTTCTGATCGGGCTGACACCGGTTGGCCGGGCCACAGTTCAAGCACTCGAGTTGAATCGCCCAGGCGTTATTCATCTGCGCCAACTGCTGGTGCTCAACCGTGAGCATCCGCCGTCGCATCGTCCCGCTGCGAATTGACCTGTGGCGGCCCAGCTTCACCAAGAGGAACACAACCCATGAACCAACCCATGCCCGCTCTCTTTTTCGGCCACGGCAACCCGCTGAACGCCCTGCAACAGAACGCTTACACGCGCGGCTGGGCCAACATTGGCGCAAGTCTGCCGCGTCCGCGTGCGATTGTGGCGGTGTCGGCGCATTGGTATGGAGCGGGCACGGCGGTGACGACGCTGGCGCAACCGCGCACGATTCACGATTTCGGCGGCTTCCCGGCGGAGCTTTATCAGGTGCAATATCCCGCGCCGGGTGAGCCTGCCTTGGCGGCGCGAGTGCAGGCGCTGCTTGCGCCGGTGCCGGTTGCGCTCGACCAGCAGTGGGGTTTGGATCACGGGACGTGGTCGGTGTTGTGTCACGTCTTTCCGCAAGCCGATGTGCCGGTCATTCAACTCAGTCTGGATGCGACGAAACCGGCGGCATGGCATTACGAAGTGGCCCAGCGGCTGGCTACGTTGCGCGACGAGGGCGTGTTGGTCATGGGCAGCGGAAACCTCGTTCACAATTTGCGGTTGTATCAATGGGAGAACCCAGCGGCGGTGGCATTTGACTGGGCGGCGCGGTTTGAAACGCAGGTGCGCACGCTGTTGCAAGCGGGCGAAGTGCAGCCGCTGCTGGCGCTAGAAAACATGGGCGAAGAGGCGCGGCTGGCGGTGCCTACGCCAGAACATTATTTGCCGCTGTTGTATGTGCTGGCCTTGCGCCGCGTGGCTGAGCCAATTCGCTTCCCGGTCGAAGGGTTTGAAGGCGGCGCGATTTCGATGCTGACAGTCCAAGTCGGCTGAGCGTACAGGCCAACGACCTTATTCGCAGACACTGTCAAGTTTTACGACTCAGCCGTTGCCCTGCTTACGTTGCCCAACTTCCCAACCTGTTTGACTCGACAATGCAAGCGCGCGGCGCAGCGTTGGGCGCCCATTTCAGCCAGCGCGGCGTCCGTGACGTAGAGCGTTTGCAAGGTGGACAGATCGTATTTTTCGACCAAGGCGTCGGTCGCCAGCAATTCCACCCAGGGCGACAACAGCGCGGCGTGGGTCACACGGTACTTTTGCAGCGTGTGCAAAAACGCCCGCAATTCAAAGCGCGGCATTGTCACGACCGTCGCGCCTTGATAAAGCGCGTAATTCAACAACAACAAGCTGGCCGGTTGATGAAAGGGCGCGACGCCCAGAAAGACAGCGCGCGGGTTGGGCGAATGTGCGGCCTCGCTATTGGCAAATTGCAACAGGCTGTGCGCCAGGCTGTGGTGTGTTTGCGTTTCGTTTTGCGGCCCGTCTGCCGCGCCCGGCCAGACGGCCAAATCGTGGCGCGGTTCGATCAGCGCGTCGGTGGGCACTTCGTTTTCCTGCAAAATGCTCTCGCACAATTCGGCGAAATGTTTGGCGTGCGGCGCGCTGTCAAAGGTGAAGATTTCGCGCAGTGCGGTTTGCTCAACGACTTGCAGTGCGTGATTCAAACACGCGCCCACCGTCAATAGACATTTGGCCTGCGTTTCATTGAGTTGTCCGGACAATTCATGCGGCGTGCAGCGCGGATTGACCGGCATCACGACGCCGCCCAGCGTCGTGAGCGCGTGAAAGGCGACCGCGTATTCGGGCAGATTCGGGCTGTACAACGCAAAGACATCGCCCTTGCGATAGCCGCGCTGCACCAGGCTTTTGGCGACGTGGCGCAGTTGCGTCCAAAGTTGCGCGTAACTCAGCGTGCGTCCGCTGGCGCCATCAATCAAGGCGGCTTTGGCGCCGAGTTGCAAGGCGTGCTGCAACACAAATTGGGCAAGCGGGATTTCAGGGACGGTGATGGGAGGCAGTTGATTGTCAATGCTCATGGCGCTGGTTCTTTTGGGCAGGGCTTTGGCGCATCACTCTAAGATTGATAAATACTGCGCCCCCCCTGGAGTAGCGAATTTATTCGCGCGGTGACGCGGCGTGACGAATAAATTCATTACTACAAAGGGCATCATAGCGTTTCGTTTGTGGCGCTGCCTGCGGGACTTCTCCTGTTTGATTCCTGTTTGCACACCTCAACCAGCCTGCGCGGGGCTGCGCCTGCCGTGTTGGATTTGCTGTTTGCTTTCGCGCTTCCCCTGGCGCGTGGGCGGTGCGGACGCTTGTCCGTACCCACGCCCAAGGGTTGCGGCGCATCGTCTGTGATGCCCTGATGACGCAAGCAAGATAGCCGGAAGCAGGCCCTAAAGTCTTGAATGCGTTTTGAAATTTCTATGAATAATCCGGGTGCTGACGCGCTGCTCTTTGAAGCGCGTATCAGGCTGTCCCTTCATCATTTACGTCAATTGTGCAGCGTCCGTCCTTACGTTAGAATGCCCGCGTTTTACAAACTGCCTGGCCTGCTGCGGCTTTGGTTTACCCCGCATTGAGGCAGCCCGCCGGGCGCCCCGCTTCCCCCACGATCAGCACAAAAATTGGTAAAACCATTGTCAGTACTGGTGATTTTTCAAAAGTGGTAATGGCAAAACCTGCAAGTCCCTTGTATGAATTCGGCCCGTTCCGGTTAGACCCGGCGGAGCGCCTGCTCACGCGCACGGGTCAGCCCGTGGCGCTCACACCCAAAGCTTTCGATACCTTGCTTTTGTTTGTCGAGAACCAGCAACGGCTGCTCACCAAAGACGAACTCATCGCGCAAATCTGGCCGGACAGCTTTGTCGAAGAGAGCAATCTGGCGCAAAACGTTTCAGCCGTGCGCCGCGCCTTGGGCGAAAAGGCGGGCGGTGGCCATTACATCGAGACGGTGCCCAAACGCGGCTACCGGTTTGTCGGCGAGGCGAAACAGGTTTGGGCACAGGCGCAACGCCCCGCCGCGCGCCCGGCGTATGCGCCGGCACAGGGTGAGGTTGGCAAGGCAGAGGCGTTGCTGGATTTGAATGCGCAGGCTGCGGTAGAAACGGATGAGATAAGCAGCAACATTGCAGATGCGTTTGCCGAAGACGCGCCAGCGCTGACGTCGTTGTCTTCTAGTTCGCCTGGCAGTTCGCTGGCCAGTCCGCCAACTTTGACGGCGCAACCTAGCCGGACGTCTGACCGGTTGAAATGGTTTGGCTTGGGGATGGCAGCGCTGGCGTTGCTGCTGGCGGGCTGGGTTTTTACGCGGCCAAATAAATCAGCCCCCAAAGCCGAACGCCCGCGTTTGGCCGTCTTGCCGTTGCGCAATTTGAAACCCGCACCTGAGACCGACTTCCTGGGCTTTTCGCTGGCCGACGCGATCATCACCAAACTAAACTATGTCAGCGCGCTGACCGTGCGGCCTTCCGCCATAGTGGCTGCCAGCGTCGCTGCCGCCGTCAAAACTGGCCAGGCCGAACCCGATCCGCAAACGATTTCCCGCGAACTTAATGTAGACAAGTTGCTGACCGGCACCTTTCTCAAAGAAGGCGATGACCTGCGCATCCATCTGCAATTGATTGACGTGCCCAACAAACAGGTGCTCTGGGCGCAGCCGTTGGATTTGAAATACGACCGCTTGCTGACCGTGCAGGATCGCGTCACGCAACAAGTGCTCGCCGGGTTGCGCGTCAACCTGACGCCCATCGAATCGGAACAACTCACGCGCAATGCGCCGCGCAATCCGCTCGCGTATGAAGCCTACTTGCGCGGGTTGGACGCCTATCAAGCCGCTGATTACGCGCGCGCCATCAGCGATCTGGAACAATCCACCACGCTCGATCCCGAATACGCCGGCGCTTGGGCGCATCTGGGCCGCGCCTACACCGCGCAAGCTTCGTTCGCGTTCGGTGGCCGCACGGTTTATCAGCAAGCGCAACAGGCTTACGAAAAAGCCCTCGCGCTCAATCCGCAAGAGATCGAAGCGCGCATCTTTCTCGCTAACCTCTTCACCGACACAGGCCGCGTCGAAGAGGCCGTACCGCAATTGCGCACCGTGCTCAAAACCAATCCCGCACACGCCGAGGCGCATTGGGAATTGGGTTATGCCTACCGGTTCGGCGGGCTGCTGCCCGAATCCATCAAGGAGGGCGAACTGGCGCGCCAACTCGATCCGCACGTCAAACTGAACAGCTCGGCGTTCAACAGCTATCTGTATGCAGGCCAGTACGACAAATTTTTGCAGAGCCTGCCGCCGCGCAATGACCAAGCCTTCATCGTCTTCTATCGCGGCTTTGCGCATTACTATTTGAATCAGCGGACGCAGGCGGCTGAACATTTCGACCGCGCCTATGCGCTCGACCCGTCGCTTTACACCCAGATCGGCAAAGCCCTGAGCGCGGGCCTCTCCAACCAAACGGCGCAAGGCATCAGCTTGCTGCGCGATACCGAACGCAAGCTCGAAGCGGGCGGCGTGATCGAGGCCGAGGGCACTTACAAAGTGGCGCAAGGTTACGCCGTGTTGGGCGAAAAGCCCGCTGCCCTGCGCCTCTTACGCCGCAGCATCGAAGGCGGCTTTTTCTGCTATCCATATTTCATCAGCGACCCGTTGCTGGAAAACCTGCGTGCGGAAGCCTCCTATGCGCAATTGATGGACGCCGCCAAGAAACGGCACGAAGCGTTCAAGCAGAAGTTTTTCTGACTAGCCAGAGCGGAGAGGGGGAGCGCGAACGTCTCGTCCACTATCTGTAAAAGCCGCGCAGCGCGCGGTACAGTCCCGGCACAACGCGCTCTCACCGCCATTATCCTCTGGCGGTTACCACCGCGCGCAATAAAGCGTGAGAGCCGAGCCTGCCTGCGCGATGGCGGCTCGCACTCTCACGCCTTCAGCAGTCAGCGCCAAAGCGCCGGACTGCCAACTTAATTTTGCGGCGCTTCGAAGCCCTGGAAACCGACATTGAACGGCGTCGTCGCCGCATCAATGGATTTCAGGAATTTCAGCAACGCCGCCCGATTGGCCGCGTCGTTGAGCGGATCGGCTTGGAACGGATTCAAGCCCGCCCGGCGATGCGTCGTGTTGGTCAGGATGTCGTCAATCGTGACCGCCGAACCGTTATGCAACAGTGGCCCCAATGCCCACGCGCCCAACAGCGATGGCGGCGCATAACCATCAGCCCCCAGCGGCGCGGCCCCGTTCTGCCGAATCTCGTTCACGTTCGCAGCATTGAACGTGCCGACTTGGCGTAGGAAGCGAATGACCTGGCCGTTGACGACCTCAACTGTCGCGGGTGGCGGCGTGTAATCGCGGCGCGCCGTTGACCAGCCCGCCCCGCCGTGACAATCCACACAACCGGCCTGCTCGAACAGCTTGCGGCCTTTGACGACATCGCGGTTGTCGCGGCTGAACAGCGGGAAGCGCCGCGCGGGTGAAATCGGCGCGCGCAACCCACGCGCGATGAATTCGCTCAGGGCATCGAGCGCCGCGCTGCGTTTGGTGTTCGGCAAAGCAAAGGCGTTCAGTGTCGGGTCGGGCGTGCCCGTGGTTGTGTTGTCGAGCGTGATCAACCCCAAGCCGCCCGAGGTACCGCGAATGTTGTTCTCGAAATCCTGCACCTCATCGAAGATCGCCGAGTAATTCAAAATCTTCTGGTCGCTCGGATTTTTCGGATTGAAGGTCGCGTGCAATGGCACGCTGCGGCGCGGCCCCGCGCCAAAAATCCACACCACCTGATCGGTGAAACCGTTGGCGTGACAAGACACGCAACCGCTCCAGCCTTCGCTCGACAGCCGGCCTTCGGGAATCACGGGGCCGAGCGTCGGCAGGTCAACACGCGCCGAACTGAAAAAGATCGCCTTGCCGTATTGCACGGTCGCTTCGATGGTGCCGGGCGCGGGCAGCGCCGCCGTGCTGACGGTAGCAATCTTGGTTTGCGTATCCAGGTTGATCACCGACACATCGCGCGAGACTTCGTTGGCGACATAAGCGCGCGTGTCGTCGCGGCTGATCGCTACGCCAATCGGTTTCTGCCCGGTCGGGATGCGCACGACGTTGCCGGGATCGCCCGCCGCCTTGGGCGCATTGATGGTGGGCGCGCCGTTTTCATCCAACACGACTTTGACCAGGATGTTGGCCGCCGAAGCCACGACCCAGCCTTCGTTGCTGTTGTTTTCAAACGCCATGTGCCAGGGCATACCCAGGAAGAGTTTTTGCGGGCTGGCGGGTTCAAAGTTGATCCCGCGATTCATGTTGATCGTCTGCCCCTCTTTATCGGTCGCCGTGTCAATCACGTTCAAGAAGGCTTGCACGTTGACGTTGAAGCGCACCGGCCCATCGGGCGAAGCGGCATTGTTCGGCAAATAAGCGCGGCCATTCTTGATGGCGATGGCGTTCAGCGAATTCGGGAACGCGCCGGTCGTCACGGTGAAGGTCGCCGGATTGGTCGCGGCAATACGTTGTAGCGCCGAGCCGTTGGCTCTGAATCCAGTGTCCGCCACCGGCGGCAAAATGACCTGGCCGACGACATTGTCGGTGTTGGTCGAAATCACGGTGACGTGGCCTTCTTTGTAATCGTCCGCGCCGATCAGTTTGCCGGGGATGTCCACGGCATTGAATTCACTGACATAAACTTTCTCATCCGTATCGCTGGCGTCGCCGTCGCTGGTGATGGCAATCCCGCGCGGTTCATTGCCGACGCCTGTGATCGTGCGCGTCACGGTGTTGGTCGCGGTGCTAATCACGGTCACATCGTTGGAGCGCGCGTTGGCGACGTAAAGCTTGGTGCCATTCGGCGTCAGCGCGAGGCCATACGGTTCGGTGCCGGCCAGAATGGTGCCGGTGATTTCGAGCGTCGCGGGGTTGATGATCGAAACGGTGCCGCTGATCGTGTTGGCGACATAGACGGTGCCGTTGGGCGCGATGGCGAGGTTGTTGGGTTCATCGCCGACTTTGATTTCGGCGAGTTTCTGGTTGGCGTCGTTTTCAACATTGATGACCGACACGCTGTCGGTATCGGGGTTGCAAACCCAGACGGCCTTGCCGTTGGGCGCGAGGGCGAGGGGGCTGGATTGCGTCGGCCCATTTGCGGCAGCCTGTGCCGTCGCGCGGGTCAGCGGCGCGCCGTGATAACACAACGCGCTCAGCCCGGCTGCAAAGGCCAGGCAAAAGACCAACTTCAAAAAGCGTGGTTTCATATTCTCCTCCATTTTTTGGACATAAAATTTGGCGTTCGGTTAAGCAGCAGTTTGCCGGTGAAGCGGCAAACCTGGGACGTGCGGTGGCACGCCCAACGCGGCGTACAAAACGCGGCCTCGTTATCGAGTCAGCTTCCCGGCGCGGCTCCTGTAGCTTGATTCCAGTGACAGTCAATTGGTTTGTGCATTCACGGGCCGCAGCTTAGGCGGCGGGGCGAGTCGAAGTCTTGAGGTAGGGATAAAAGTTTCTTGAAAGAATTTTGAAAGGGGTGATCTGCTGATGAGGCAACGACTTTAGCCGGGTCTTCAACTTGAATGAAAGATGGCGCGCAACGCTGGGAGGGTACCGCGCGCGTCAGCAAGCGGAGGTCGCGCGGTTGTGCCAATACGTCATACTTGACGCGCCGCTTGCCGACGCGCGCGGTACCCCTCCCGGCGCTTGGCATTTGTCAGGCACCGAAGCTTTGCGATTGCTTCCGCCGTCACACGCCAGTATGCTGCGCCCGCAAATCTGCCCGCATTCACTACAACCGTGAAAGGATGACGAAATGAAGACTGCTCTGTTCCACCGCCGCACGGCCCTGACGTTCAGCAGCGCGCTGCTCTTGCTGAGTTGCGCACTCTGGCTGCCGCACACTCGCACGGCGTATTCGCAAGGCCCTGCCGCCCAACCGGCGGTGACGCCAACCGTCAACAAACTGGAATTGATGACGCCCATGCGCGATGGCGTAAAGTTGGCGACGGATGTTTACCTGCCCTCCGGTGACAACGCTGGCAAAGGCCCCTGGCCGGTCGTGCTGACGCGCACGCCATATGGCAAAGGGAATGGCAACCGTATGTGGACAGACAACGGCTTCGTGTATGTCGGGCAGGATTGCCGGGGCCGCTTCAAGAGCGAAGGCAAATATATGCCGTTTATGGACGATCATCTCGACGGCTACGACACGGTCGAATGGATCGCCCAGCAAGAATGGTGCAACGGCAAGATTGGCATGATCGGCGGTTCGGCGATGGGCATCACGGCGAATCAGGCTTCGATTATGGCCCCGCCGCATCTGACTGCAATGTATGTGCAAGTCGCCCCGGCCAGCGCCTATCAGCACGCCATTTTCACCGGTGGCGTCTTTCGCAAAGAGATGAACGAGCAGTGGCTGAAATCGCAAAAGGCCGAAGACGTGCTCGATCTGACTTTTCAGCATTACAAAGACGATGGCTATCTGAACATCCGCGAAGGCCGCCTGCATTGGGAGAAAGTCCAAGTACCTGTGTACAACTGGGGCGGCTGGTACGACATTTTCGAGCAAGGCAACATTGATAATTTCGTCGGCTTGCAAGCCAAAGGCGGCGGCCTCGCGGCGGGCAATCAAAAACTGAAGATGGGCCCTTGGGCGCACGGCCAGGTCGAAGAAGTTAAATACCCCAACGCCCAGCCCGATCAAAAAGAAGCTCAACGCTGGTTCGATTACTGGCTGAAAGGCATCAACAACGGCATCATGGACGAGCCGCCGGTCAGCTATTACGTGATGGGCGACACCACCGATCCGAAAGCGCCCGGCAATGAATGGCACACGTCGGCAGTCTGGCCACCGCCCGCAAAGGTTACGTCTTACTTTTTGCAACCCGACGGTAAGCTCAGTGAAACACTCGCAAGCGCACCCAAGAGCAGCAGCACTTATCAATTCGACCCGAAAAACCCCGTGCCGACGGTGGGCGGCGCGCTGCTGTTTGGCAAGAAAGGGCCGCTGGATCAGCGTGTAATCGGTACGCGCAAGGATGTGCTGAAATTCCAAACTGAACCTTTGGCTGCGCCCCTGGAAGTCACCGGCCAAGTCATCGTCGAACTCTTCGCCGAATCGGATTGCCCCGACACCGACTGGATGGCGAAGCTGGTGGATGTGTATCCCGATGGCACTGAACGGCTGGTGCTGGACAACGCCCTGCGCGCGCGGTTCCGCGAAGGCTTCGACAAGGAAGTGTTTATGAAGAAGGGCGAGGTCTACAAATTCAAAGTGGACTTGTGGTCAACCAGTCTGGTCTTCAACAAGGGTCACCGGCTGGCGCTGCATCTTTCCAGTTCGAACGATCCGCGCTTCGATCCGAACCCGAACACCGGCAAACCGCTGCGCGCCGATGCCGAAACGCGCGTGGCAACGAATACGATTCATCACAGCCGGGTGTATGCCTCGCGCCTGCTCTTGCCGGTGGTGAAAAGCTATGACGGGAAGAAGATGGCGAACAAGTAGGGTGGATAGTCAGCCGCAGATAATCGCCGAAGGACGTCGGTAGAGCTATGCCTGATCGGCGTCCCCGGCGTTTATCGGCGGCTGAAATGCGGGTGCTGGGGGAATCTGGCGATCCCAAGACCAACCAAAACCGTTTCAACGCAAAGGAGCAAAGTATGCGAATCGCGATCATCGGCGCAGGCAATGTCGGCGCGGCACTCGGCGCCGGCTGGGCGCGCGCCGGACACGCAGTGACCTTCGGCGTGCGCGACACCGCCAGCGTCAAAGCCAATCAATTCGCCCAGGGGATTGGCGCCCGCGTCGCCAACGTGACTGAGGCCGCCACGGCGAGTGAAGTCATCGTGCTGTCCACGCCGTGGGAAGCGACGCCCGCCGCGCTGGCCGCCTGCGGCAATGTCACCGGCAAGCTCATCGTGGATTGCACCAACCCACTCAAGATGGGCGCAAACGGCTTGGAATTGACTATCGGCCATGACACTTCAGGCGCGGAAAAACTGGCGGCACTGGTGCCCGGCGCGCACCTGGTCAAGGCGTTCAATCAAACCGGCTTCGCCAACATGGCCGCGCCCGTGTATGACGGCCAGGCGTCGGTGATGTTCGTGTGCGGCGAAGATGCGGCCAGTCGTAGCACGGTTTGCGACTTAGCCAAGGCGCTGGGCTTCGACGCGATTGACGCAGGCCCCTTGCGGGCGGCGCGGCTGTTGGAGCCGCTCGCGATGCTCTGGATTCATCTGGCGTTTACCACGGAGTTGAACCGTGACTTTGCGTTTGCCGTACTACGCCGCTAACGGAAAAACCGGCTTGGGAGAGCGCCTTCTCCCAAGCCGGTACTACTCGAAACGCCGCCAATCAACACCTATCTTGCGCCGTTGTGTGGCACGTTTTTGTAGTGTTCGCCCAGCCAATCGCGCCCAAAATCACCGTTGAAATCACGCCACACCGAATGAATGTGATTCGGATTTAATTGTGTCGTGTCGTTAGCAGGGTTTTGTGAATGGTCGTATTCGATCAAAAACGTTTTGCCCTGTACACGATAGTAATGCGCTTCGCCTGGCTTGACGCTACCCGCCCAGCCGAAATAAATCGTATTCAAGCCCGCTTTGGTTAAGGCATCGCGGCGCTGCTTGGCAATTTCGTCGGGCATGCGATCCAGGTATTCTTCGACAATCGCCATTACTTTTTCGCGTTGCTCGGCGTTCAGTTGGCTGAGGCCAATGCCTGCAGGTTTGAGCGGATCAATGATGCGCTTTGACATGGTGAACAGGTCGCCGGGCGTTCGGGATTTGTTGAAGATCGCGATATTGCGTTGCTTGTCGTCCAAGGCGGTGATTGCTTCGCGGGCACGGTCCTCTTCGTTGGCGAGTGGACGAAAGCCAGCGCGTGGCCCTTCACGAACTTCAGCCGGATTGCTGCCGAAACCGAGTGGGGTATTGGAAACCAGTTCGCCGCTCACCAATGTAAAATGCAGCGAAATATGATGCCCCTCAATGCGCCAGCCCCATGGTTCATTGGCGCCTGGAGTACCAAAAATGGCAAAGAAATATAGCTCTTCATCGCGCCGGAAGGGACGGCGTTCAGTATTGCCGCGCGCGTCTTCGAGCGCGCCGAGAATCGGCTCCATCTGCATAATTGCCGAGGCTTTCAAATAACCGTAATTGCTCAGCCCTGTTCGCAAAAAGGCATGCGCCAGGCGGCGCTGCTCCAGCGTCATTTCCTTAAGCGGCAATCCTTTTCGCTGGCGCGGGAAAAACTCCCAATCGTCCCGCGCGTCGTCTTTGAAAGCTAAGACGGCTTTGGCTTTTTGTTCTGCTGAAAGCGAGGCGATGAATTTGCTGGCGGCCTCAGCCATCAAAGCTGAGGTGCGCATTTTGGCGTAAGCCTGATAACCAAAATAGGAGACAAAACAAAACGCGGCAAAGTAGCCAATGCTCAAGAGGCTAGCCTTCATCAATTTGTGATTCATATTTTCCTCAATTGCTGTAGTGGCGGCTCGCTATTTCGCGGCAGCAAAACAGCCCGCGCCGTGAACCGTAGTCGCGCCGCCTCTTTTCAAAACCGCAACGGCTTGCCCGCAACAATCCTTGCCAAAGCATTTGCCGACACTGCCGCCAGCTTTACTATCAACCTCGCAACCAGCTTCCGCGCCGGTTCCGCTTTGCGGACAACAGCACAGCGAAATAATCACGGCGTCGTAAGGATCAAGTGTTTCGAGTGGAGCCAGCACCACTTCGCTGGGTGGCGGCGCTCCTGCGTCCGGGTCGTAATCCAGCACAACCAGCACGCTGCCTTCGGCATTCCAGAACGAAAAGCCCTTTTTTGGCGTAGCAGTGATACCAACAACTTCAAATGCTTTGCCTGCCGCTGGGTGGCGGCGCATCGCATCCGCCAATGAAGCGCCGAAATGTTCCCGCTCAAGGCGCCGCAGCAATTTCAAATGCAGGCCTTTTTCAGTTGCCGCTGTGGTTTTGGCTTTTTGTTGGGCCTGGGCGGAGTGTTGGTAAATGGCTGATGCGCTCAGCAATAAACACAGCAAGCCGCCGAGCGGTAATTTTCGCAACATAATCTTCCTTTTTGTTGGTGGTTTATTTTTGCGCGGCGCGCAGCGGGGTTTTCAATATCCCGATGCCCTTGATTTCGATCGCGACCTCATCGCCGGGCTTGAGAAATTCGGGCGGCTTGCGTGCAGCGCCAACGCCTTCGGGCGTGCCGGTAACGATGACATCGCCGGGATAGAGCGTCAGCACGGACGATAGGTAACGCACGATATGCGCTTCGTCGAAGATCAGATTTTTCGTATTGCCATCCTGTTTCACCACACCGTTGACTTTGGTGACGATGCGCAAGTTGGCGTGATTCGGCATGAATTCTTTCGGCACGATGAACGGGCCAAACGGCGCAGCGCCTTCGCGGCTTTTCATATTGAACCAATTCGGGCCGGGAATCGTCGCGTTCAACTTGCGCCCAGCGCCGCCGCGATCACTGACGTCAAACACAATGCTGTAACCGAAGACGTAATCGTGCGCTTGTTCGAGCGTCAAGTTGAACGCAGGTTTGCCCATCACGATGGCGAGTTCGCCTTCCCAATCAATGTTGCGGCCTGGCGGCAGTAGAAACGGCGCACCAGGATCAATGATGCAATTGCGGGGTGATTTAGCAAAAAAGATCGGGTCTTCAGCTTCGACGTTGACAGTGTGTGTGCCGCCCATTTCTGCGGCGTGCGATTTGTAATTGACCGCCGCAGCCAACAGATTCCACGGATATTTGATCGGCGCTTTGAGCGCGATTTTGTCGAGTGAGTGGGCGAAGGCGAGGCCATCCAACTTTGCGTTTTGGTAGAAGTTGGCAAGTTGATAAAGGCGTGGCGCAAGGCGGGCGTATTGCTCAATCAACTCGCGCATCTCCGCGGGGATTGCAACGTTCGGCAGTTTCGCCTGCTTCGCTAATTGCGCATTGGCGGCAGCAATGTCGAGCGCGTATTCGCCCAGCACCAATCCGAGGTGTGTTTTGCCCGCGACTTCAAAGGCAGCCAGTTTGAAAGGCGTCTCGGGTTGGTCAGAAACGGGGTGGCGTTGCGCCAGCAGCGTCTGGCTAATAACGGTGCAAAGTATGCTTATCGCTACGAGTCGCAGACTCAAGCGCAACCAGAAAACACACGCGAGTTTTTGCGGTTTTGCCATATTTGTTTGTCGTGCAATTCAGTGGGGGGCAAAAGGATGGCAGGGAAAACAAAATTTGGCGCGCCGAAAACGCTCAATTCCAATGCTGATTCAGTCAATCTAAGGCAACTTAGCGAGGATTCGTGCGGAAGGCTGTCGGCGGTTGTCCGAAACGCTCGCGAAAGCGTCCGGCAAAGCGCGAAGGCGATTCATATCCGACTTCATTGGCAATTTGAGTGATGGATTTGTCGGTTGCCTGCAACAGCACCAGCGCATGCGAAAGCCGCAGGTCGAGCAGGATTTTGGTGAGCGAAAGTTTTTCTGCCTGCAAACGGCGACGCAAAGTAGCTTCACTCATGGCCAGGTGTTTGGCGATTTCAGGAGCCGTCCAAGTTTGGTGTGGCGTGGATGACAAGAGCGCACGCACTTGTGCACCCACTGAAGACGGGCGCGGGAGTTCAAAACATCCGCCGTACATTTGCAACCACACCAGTACCTCTTTCAGTTGATGGATCGCAATTTCGCGCGGGCACCTTTCTGGCTGAAGAATGGCTTCGCGGGCGCGGTCATAGGCCTCGCGGAAACCTGTCTCCATTGGGCGAATCAGCATGGCTTGCTGAATTGGATGTTCGCACCGATGGGCCAAAAGAATATTCGGGTCCCAAACCAACCAAAAGGCTTCGTAATCTCCATTCGCAGCCGGGCGATTCGTAACATCGAATGAGTGTCCACCCGCGATGGCAATTGCCGCACCTGCTTCGATCACATATTCCTGCGTGGCACTGCGCAAACGTTTCGTCCCGCGCCTGACGGAAATGATGGTGGGCCGCTCGATCAACACACGGCAAATCGCCAACTCTGCTTGTTGTCTTACGCAGGCGGTGACTCCCACGCCTGGGCGAACACTAACAGCACGTTCCATAATGAATCCAAATTGTGGACATGCCGCTTTAGATTGCAAGCGACGACCGGTGGCGGGTTACGCACCAATCGGCTTGGCAGCTTCAAGGTTTGCCTCTTCCCCGCTGACGTTCTATCTTTCCGCTGCTTTCCCCACATCATCACAACCAAGGGCAATCAGAGAATCCGTTATGCCGACTTTCACACCGCAACTCGACGCCACGCCGTTGGCCATCAAACTCGCGCCGTCGCCGTTTCCCTACCAGTTCACCGAACTCGTCAACTTTCGCGGCGATTTCGATCAAAGCGTGCGACCCGGCGAAGTCGTCAATCCCAAGGGCCTAGCCTATCACCCGCAACTGGATCGTTTGCTGGTTTCGCTTTCGCCTTACAACACGGCAGGCGAACCGCGCATTCAGCAATTGAATCAGGTCGAACGCAACAGCACCCGGCGGCGCTTTGCGCCCACCTACACCATGTTTCGCGCGGTCGAAGCCAAAATCGCCATTGTTCCGCTGAGCGGCCCGCCTGTGGCGGCGGGCTTCACGCCCGGCGAAATCTTTGTCGGGCGTGGGCCGAATACAGAGGTCTCGCGGCTGTCGGCCCAGGGCGACGTGCTGGCCGATGTCTTTGCCAATTTCGGCGCGGGCGGCGGCATGTGGGGCGCGCTCACCTTTGATACCGAGGGCAGTTTTGGCGGGCGGATGATTGCCGCCAGCGCCGAAGGCAAAATCTTTTTGGTTTCGGCGACGGGCGCGTTTACCGAACTCATTGACCTGCAACTGCGGTTGGAAGGCGCCACCGTCGCGCCGCCCACGTTTGGCCCGCTGGCGCAACAGCTCATCGTCGGCGTCGAAGGATATGGCGACCAGGACATGCACGGCGGCGAAATTTACGCCATCAATGCCGCCGGGAAAGTCACCATGCTGGCCAACATCGGGTACGCCGTCGAACACCTAGAATTCATTCCGCCGCAAAGCGGCACGTACTATCAAAACGAAATCTGCTTTGACCGCGAACGCGAGAACCGCCTCTTGAGCGTGAGCGCCAGCCAGTTTCTCAACCGCCTGGGCCGCCTGATCGCCGTCAATGAATTGACGGGCGAGTTGACCGAGATTGCCTGGGAGGGCGCGCGTTACACGCAACAATCCGTCGGCACAGTGCCGGGCCGCTGGTCTTCGGCGGGCTTTTTTATCCAGGGCACCGAACTCGAGGCTGGCTGTTTTGCAGTGCGCGCGCCGGTCGTGCCCAAGTGGACGGATTGGGCGCTGCTGCCCGGCACGCTGGTGACAGATCGCGCCCCCAGCGTGGCGGCGAGCGTGTACGGCGATTTGTATGCCTTCACGGTCAGCCAAACCAACCGCCACGTTTTTTCGAATCACATGCGCCGCCAGGACGCGGTGTGGGAGGGATGGCAGGAAGAATCCGCGCTGCCCGCGCAACCGCTGGTCACGCCGCACGCGCTGAGCAGCACCCAGCACAACGCCGTCGTCTATGCCTTTGGCGTGCTGAGCGACGGACGCATTCAACAACGCGTCGTCATCAGCGACAACGAGGCCTTTGGCCCGCAAGCTTGGCACGATGTGCCCGGTGGGATGCTGACCACTACAGCGGTTGCTTCCGGCGTAGCCAACGGACGGCTGGTGCTGTGCGCGTTGGGACAGAACCAGGGAATTTTCCTCAACGAATTGCAGCCCGGCGGACGCGCCTGGAGCGGCTGGTCTGAAATCCCCGGCGGGGGCCGCACGGATGTCACGCCGACTGTCGCGACGTTTCAGGATGAACTCTACGTTTTTATCAAGGGCCTGACGTCGCGCCGCATCCTGGTCAAAACGCGTTCGGCGGACGGCGTCTGGACGCCTTGGGCCGAAGTGCCTGGTGCGGGCCGCGCCGATGCGCCAATCAGCGCGGTCAGCACACAGGAACAGCTTTACCTGTTCATCAAACAACCCGAAACACGCGCGCCCCTGGTCAATATCGCCAGCCCCACCGGCACCTGGAGCGGCTGGTTGCCTATTCCGAATGGCGGCTCGACCGACGCGGCGCTGGCGGCCACGGCAGTTGAAAATCGGGTTTACCTGTTTGCAAAAGGAATTGATGACCGGCGGATTTGGGTGCGGATGACGCTGTAGGCAAGCGCGTAAAACGTCTTTCAGACAAATCAGGCGCACCTGTCAATTTAGATCAGGTTTCATTTCCGTGTACGGGAAAAGTCGCGCGGCGCGCACGGTACCGCGCGCGTGAGCAAGCGGAGCCTGGGCGGTTCAGCCAACGGCGCAAGCTTGACGCGCCGCTTGCTCACGCGCGCGGTACCGTCCCAGCACAACGCGCTCCCGTAAACGCAATGGCAAACCGCTTTAGCCCAAACCGGCCACACGCTCAGCCGCCATCTCAACACACAACACGGCGGCGGCGACCTGCGGCTCTTGCCACAAATCGCGCCCGCTGTGAAACCGAAATGCGCGCGCGTTCTGCATTAATTGCGCCAGCCCCGCGAATTGGCGCGCCGTGTGCGCCCGCCAAAGCTGCAAATAGACGCTTTGTTCGGCCAGCTTGAGCAAAGCCGCGCTCGCGGGCACAGATTCTAAGCGGCTATGCGCCAGCTCAGTGATTTGCGGCAGAACAATGGCGGCCACCTTGGCGAAAGGCTGTTGCGCCAATTCCTCGGTGCCAAAAAATTCCAACGCTCCAACGCAGGCGCGACCCAGATAGCGGTGCCGCACAGATGCGGCGGCCAATTGCGGCCAACGCGCCAGCAGTTGCTCATCCACATGAAATTCCTTGCGCAACGGCCAGCAACGGAGCGCCCCGCCTTGCGTATCCAGCAACAAAGAATCGTCGGCCAGCGGTTGCCAACCGGCCAGGCCCAAGGCCGTCGTCAACGTCGTCTTGCCTGCACGGGGCGAGCCTGGGAACAAACAGAGTTGGCCCGCTGGTGATAGCACAGCAGCAGCGTGCAGGTGATAAACGCCGCGCGCCCGCAACAACAAGAGCAACGGAAACAGCGTGTAAGTATTCGCCAAAATGCGCGGGATTTCCAGCGCCGCAGGGGTGATGTAACCCGTGCCGCAACCTGCCGCTGTATCCAAATGAAAGGCCGCGACGCCCGCGTCAAAATAGAACTGGCTGGCTTCGCCGCCCTCGGTCACGGCGGTGTGCCAAAGACGCAGCGCACCGGTGTGAGAAAAGAGCCGGGCCTTGTCAGGCAGCAGACTTTCGCGCCCGGGCAAGGTCTCGCAAAACTCCAAGGTCAACTGAAGGGCTGGCGTAGCGGCTGACGTGGTTTTGCTTTCGGGTTGGTAGTAGCGAAAGTAATCAGCCAGCAGATCAAGCAAGACTGTTGAACTGGAAGCAAGCTGGATTGGAATTTCAGCAAGTGAAAAATGCAGGGCGGGCATGCCAGGAAGGATAACACGCGGGCTGAGCCGTTGCTGATCTTCAGCCCGCCTTGCTGCAAACGGTGCTGCCAGCGGCGTTACAAGCGGCTTAACCACCGGTGATGGCCGACGGGCCGACAATCGCGGAGCCGGACAAAACCACCGAGGTCAGCGCATTGGAAAGTTTGAGTTGCGGCGCTTCGTAAGGCGGCAAATCGCTGCTGGGGGTAAAGGCGCGGGCCACGGCGGCCTGGGCGTTGGTGTATTCGATCAAGCCGTTGCGCGCCATTTCGGCCAACCAGTCGCGCGTGTTGCGTTCGGCTTGCGCGAGGTCGAGTTTGAAAGCCGATGCCAGCGCGGCGCTCAGAGCCTCGGCGGTTTGCGCGGCACCTGACCGCAGATTCTTCCAAAGCAGGATGGCTGCGGCGTTGAGCGTGTAATAGTGCAGATTTTCCAGGTCGAGGATGATGGCCTCGCGATCATCCTGCAATTCGGTGAATGAAGCCTGTGCTTTGGGAGTAATCGTCTGTTGCATTTGAGTTTCTCTCTGCTGCTAAAGCTGGGGGAATTGTCTCAAGTCGGGAACTTAGATCGGTTTTCACTTCGGTGTAGGGTAAAAGCCGCGCAATGGGACAGTACCGCGCGCGTGAGCAAGCGGCGCGTCAAGTCTGGCGGACTGGTACAGTAGCGCAGTCTCCGCTTGCTCACGCGCGCGGTACTGTCCCGGCATTACGCGCCCTTGCCGTACACGCAATTGAAATCCGACCTAGGGCCGGCGTTGTGGCAGCGCCGGTTCCACCAGAAATATCGCCCCGTCATCCAGCCCTGCGCTATGCGTCAACCGTTCGAGCGCCCCGGTGTTGAGCGAGAGCAGGTATAACTCGGCATCGCCGTCACGTTGCGAAGTAAAAAGCAGGCGATCACCGCGCGGCGATAATGCCGGGCTGCTGTCACCGCCATCGGTCAAGAGCCGGAAACTGCCGCTGCGCACATCCGCCAAGGCAATGCCGGTGAGTGTAGTTTTGGTGTTGGCTGATGTAAAGACGAGTTGCCGGCCATCGGCGCTCCAATTCAGCCCGCCGACTGGTTGCGCGGCGGCGGTCAGTTGGCGCAAAGCACCGGTGGCGAGGTTGATCAGCCAAATCTCTTCGACACCGCTGCGGTCGGAAACAAACGCGACTTGGGTGCCGTCGGGTGAAAGGGCGGGACAATAATCGCGATGCGTGCCGTCATTCGCCAACACCGTCTGCCGCCCGCCGCCATTGACCGTCATCAATTCCAACCCCGCACCTGAAGCAAAAGCGACCAGCGCGCCGCTGGCGGAGATCGTCGGCGAGACTTCGTCCACGCCATTCATCGTCAGCCGTTGCAGCCCGACCAGCGTGGGGCGGCGCGAACGCCAGGCGCTGGCGACCTGAGCGGTGAACAATTCAAAGTTACTGCCCTCTTGCGCGGCAAACACCAACTCGCGCGAACCGGACGAAGCCGACGGAATCAGATGGCCGCGCCCCGTACTGGTCAACTGGCTGACCTGATGCGTCTGTAAGTTGATGGCAAAGAGCTCCGCCGCGCCTTCGCGTTGCGAGACAAAGACGGCGTAGTTGCTTTCACTCACGGCCTCAGCCTGAGCGCGGGCGGCAGACACAGCGCCCAACACAATCAACCCAGCCAACAATCCACGCATCATTACCATCGGGATGTTTTTCATAATGCTTCCTCAGTACCAAACCGCTACCAGACTCAGGCGCGGCACTCACTTTGTCAAAAACGCAAACCCGTCTAGCGCAAGCGGCGCACGGCGTCATTCTTAGGATCGCAGAAATAAATTTCGCCATTCAGGCCCAGGGCAATTCCGACAAACTGTTCCACCGGGGCCTTGGTGCCAAAGGTCGAAACCAGAATCTGCGAGGCGTCCAGATTCATTTGCGCCAGATTGGCCGGGCCAAAGTCGCCTGCATAACCGGGGCCGCCCGTTCCGGCGATGGCTGCTGGCGAAGCCGTATTGCCGCTGATCGTCAGCCGCAGGATTTTGCTATCGCCCGTATTGGTCAGATAAACCACGCCGTTGGCATCCACCACCAGATCACGCGGTCGGTTGAGCAGATTGCCCGACAGCAAGGTCACAAAGTTATTCGTGGTGCTGGCCGTGTCCGAATTGGCATCCGGATTTTGGCGGCGCAAGAGGCGATGGGTCAAGGTATCCACGACCAACAAGCGGCCCGTCGCATCAAAGGCCAAGCCGGTATACATATTGCTCGGCGGTTGCGTCAGCGCCAGAATCGTCGCCCCCGGTAATTCCGACAACGTCGAAACGGCACCACTCGCGCGCCGGATGCGGCGCACCCGGCTGTTGCCACAATCCGCGATATAAAAATCGCCCGTGATCGGCGAAATCGCAATGTCGGACGCGCCCACAAATTTGGCGTTGCGCACATCCGGGCCATCATTCACGTCTTTGTTGGTGTCTACGCCGCCGCCAAAGACGACTTTGATATAGCCCGCCGGAACCGAGATTTCGTTGGAAGTCCCCGCAAAGAAAACGACAGGTTGATTGGTCGTATTGATGAAGCGGATGACACTGGTGCGGCGGTTAATCGGTGCCGCCAAGGTACCGGGCAAGGAAGGTCCGCGTTTGGTGTCCACGACGAAGACGCCCTGCGCAGTGACAAGCAAGCCTGAAGGCGTATCGAACCCCGCTTGGATCGCCGGGACATCATCCGTGCCACCACCTTCGATTTTGCCGACATCGCGATTCACCGTGACGATGGTGCCAGGCGGAACCGTCAATTGCTCCGTTTGCGATAGGCTGCCAAAGAGCGTGATCGGTGCATTGGTGCGATTTACATAACGGAGCTTGCTGTTGAGTGTGTCGGCAATCCACAAACTCCCATTGGTTGGATCAACAGCAATACCGCCCGGCGATTTGAGCTCCGCGCTCGTCGCCAGCCCGCCGTCATAGGGCGTGGACCCACCAGTGCCAGCCACGGTGTTGATCACATTGGCGGGCACGATCAAACCGGCGATTTCGGCCTGACTGCCGCTCAAATTGACAAAGCGCAACCGGCCCCGGGCGACCAACACCTGATCGCAAATATAAATACCCTTGGCATCCGCCGTGATGGAAGCGAGAGGAATATCCGCCGACGAACTGACCAGATTAAGCAAGCCATTTGCCGCAGGCCCGCCATCGCCACAACTGTTCGACGAGTAATCACAGAAAACTTCGATATTGCCGACGACTTTGGGGGCGCTCTGCCCTTCCACCACGACAAGCTGGTGCGCACTGCCGAGGGCGATGTAAACCTTGTTATTCAAGACGGCCAAGCCTGAAGGGAAAGGCGGGCGCGCATAAGCGCCGATGGGTGAATTGCGATCAGCCGTGAATTGCGCCACCAGCGAAGCCAGCCCCGCGCCATCCACCTTGATCACGCGCCCGTGTCCGGTGTCCGCAATAAACGTATTGCCCGCCGGATCGGTCGCCACGGCACGTGGGGTCAACAACGGAATTCCGGTTGCTGGGCCGGCCACAAATGGCTCAATGGCTTTGGTGTTGACGCCTGTGCTGGCGAAGACAGAGGCGTTCCCACCCGTGGCGGGAATACGGTAAACCCGATGTTGCCCGGTGGTCGCATCCGCTACCAGCACATCGCCATTCGGTTTCACCGCCAGCCCATTCAAGGTCGGGCCAAACTGCGAGTCAATCGAGAAAGTACCCACGCGCCCAGCACCGGTAGTTTGACCGTTGATCACGATGCTGCTCGTCGAAACATTGACGAAACGGATCTGGGAACCGCCCTGATCAATAAAATAAACGACATCCCCTGTGCCGGGACTAACCGCCAACCCCGTAACCTTGCCTAAATCAGCGGTCAACGCCAGGGTGTTGTCCAACAAATCAACGCCGCCACCAGCCACCGCGCGCACCGTCCCGCCCGCGATCTTGATGCCGGCCAGGGTGACGGCATTCCGCGTCGTGTTCAAAAAACGCAACAGCGGAGTGCGGTTGGTCACCTGATCAACAAAATAGATGCCCCGGCCCTGCGGGTCAGCGGCGGCCAGGACGGGGGAAACGAGCGTCGTTTTGACCCCGACATTGCCATCGCCATACAGTCCGCCCGCTACCGTATCAATCAGCAAATTGGCATTGCCACTGCCGGTCGTGCCGCCGGTGTTGAGCAACGAACCCGATAATTCGACGACGCCGCCCGTCGAGCTATTGTTGATTTGCGAATTACGCACCGACAAATTGGAGCCGTCCGAAATCACCGCGCCTTTGCCCTGATCGCTACTGCCGCCATTGAGTACGCGCACAAAAAACAGCAGCGAACTGCTGGTGGCGTTACGCGCAAAAAAGAGCGCACCGAAATTGCCGCCCCCTGTGAGCTTGTCAAAGGTGATATATCGCGCCGCACCTTGCCCTGCGCCAGGCACCTGATTGACACCGGCAAAGCCGTTAGCCGCCAAACCACCCACACGATTCAAGCCGTAATCACCGGCCTGCAAATCCATGCCCGCATCAAGTTGGATGACGGCACCTGGGCCAATCGTCAATTCAGCGGGCGGCGCGGGCGGCACAGCGCCGACAATCGAGGGATTGGTGTTGCTGCCGCGAATTTGAATGGGCGTGTCGCCTTGCCCAACCAGCACCCCGGAGCGCGTAAAATCGTTGGTTGCTGCCGGGATTTGAATTACTGCGGCCACGCTGTCAGTGCCGGTAAACACGTTCGCCGCGCCATAAAAATAACTGGCGTCGGTGACAAACGTCCCCAGCGGCGCGGCATCCTGGCCGGTGGTCGCCGGGATTTCAAACAAACCCAGCGCCGCGTTGGCGCTGACAATCAAGGCCGCCGTGCCTGCCGCGACGCCGTTGTATTCGACGCGATTGCGGGTGAAGCCGGTCAATACATCGCCGCTGCCGCCCGCCGCCAATCCCGCGCCCGCGCTGTGCCGAGTGATACTGTCGGTAAACCGCAACGTGCGGCCCGAACCCGTGATGTCCAGATTCGGCTTGGCATTTGCGCCGCCGAATTCGACCACCACATTGCGCAGGGTGAGCGTGCTGCTTGATGCCGCCGTCGCATCAATGCCACCCCAGGCGCCTTGCACAGGTAAAGCCGCGCCCGGCGAACGCTGGGCTGTAAAAACGATGGGCGTGGCCGTCGCCACACTGGGAATCGCCACGCCTGGAATGCCGCCATTCGCCGTCAGATTGCCCGCCGCGCTGAGCAGCACGCGCGTATTGTTGGCCGCGTAAAAAACCGTGCCCGGTTGCACCGTGACATTGCTGGTGAAGGTCACATCGCTGCTGAGCAAAAACGGCCCCGTGTCCGGCAATGAAGTAACATTCCCGCTGAGCGTGTGGCCGCCATCGGGCACGCCCGTGACAATCAAACGCCGCGACAACGAACTGGAACCTGTGCCGCCTGGGGTGCCGCCCGCCAGCGTGACCCGCACGCCGTAAACACCCGGTGCAGTCCCCGGCGGCACGGTGGCCGTGATTTGCGTCGCGTTGACCACCACCACATTGCTTAGCGTGGCCACAGAAGCCCCCGCGTTATTCAACAGGTTCACGGTCGGCGCACCGGTAAAATTCTGCCCGCGAATCACAATGCCCGCGCCGTTATTCGCATTGACTTGCACCGCCGCCGGATAAACGCTCTCTGCCGCGACACCCACATCGGCTAAGACGACAAAGGAAAAGAAAAACCGCGCGGGCGTGGTCGAAACGTCAAAAGACCACACCGCATTACTGGTGGCGCCGGATGCGATATTGCCGTAGGCGCGCGAAATGTTGAGGCTGCCTTGGTAGGGAATAAAACCGTCGTTGAAGTAAGAAAAGCCTGTTTGGCCCGGCGTGGCATTGGCATTTGGCAACGTGACTGTGCCATTGCACGGCGCATTTGTATCGGTGGGACAGACTTTGAATCTGGTGAAGAGCAGCCGCGTGTTGTAAAGGGTCACGGCGGCCTTGTTCATCAACTGAATCTCGCCAGAGATTTTCCCCGCCAAATCGCCGCTCTGGATGAATGTGCTGTTGACCACGGTGAACGTAAAGCCGGTATTGCGCGGGACTTCGCTGTTGGGATCAACGCGCACATTGCGTGTCCGTCCGTCGGCTGTGCGTTCCGTGCGCGCCGTTTGCAACACCATCTGCTTGGTGCGCGGATCGAAGGTGCCTTCATAATCCGCCACCACCGCCCCGGCTTCGGCGCCTGACGCTTGGTCTTGCAGCGGCCAGGCATTCAACTCAAGGGTCGTGACCGCCGCCGCGCGCGCCGCGCCAAAGTAACTCAAGCCCAAGGCGCCCACACCCGCCAACACCACGGCCAACAGCGCCGCTTGCAGCCTGGGGCGGGTTATCCGCCGCCGCCGCTTAATGACGATTTTGTGCTCAACCATTATCTTTCCAACTCCTTTTCCAAACGGCATAAGGGATCGGCTCTGCATTTTCTGGTTTCCGTAACTTCGGGGGAATTCGCAAGTGTTCAGTAGCAAGGGCGAACCCTAGTGGATTTGGATTGGGGCATTCATACTGAAGAACGGCTTATTTGACTGCGACAACCAGAACCTTTGCCAGTGAGGAGGTTCAATTGCTGCACTAAAAATCACTTACCGCGTCGCCTCGTATAGAGCGGGCATCTTAAAGGAGCACCTGGGGTCAGTCAAGTCATTCTTGCCAGCCGAATGGCCCACTAGAGCCAGGAATAGTCGGCCTCACAACGCCGCGTCAACACGCCTTGGCGAAGCGCGCGCAAGCAGTATTGATCGGCGTCTCAGCGCTTTTGCGCCAGGCTCGTCAGCGGTCGCCGCGAATGCACGGACAAATTCTGTTTGCCACGCGCGCGCGATCACGCTAAAAATACGCGCCACCGATCCACCACTTACAAGGAGTCACGCACCGCATGTCACAAAGCAATGCCGTCGCAATAAACAATTCACCACTTTACGACGAACGCCCCTGGGGCAGTTTCACCGTGCTCGATGAAGGCGCGGATTACAAGGTCAAACGCATCGTCGTCTTCCCCGGCAAACGGCTGAGCTATCAGAAACACGCGCAACGCTGCGAACACTGGATGATCGTGGGCGGGCAGGCCAACGTCACGCTCGACGGCCAGGACAGCTTGCTCAGCCCGGGCCAATACATTGACATCCCCATCGGTGCCGCCCATCGCATCGAAAACCCCGGCGCCGAAAACATGACCTTCATCGAAGTGCAACGCGGCGCTTATCTGGGCGAAGACGACATCGTCCGCTTGCAAGATGATTACGGCCGCACCGCCTAAGAATGTCGCAAAGAAGTCATTGATGTCTGTACCGGCGACATCCTGAATCAATGAGAAACCTAGCCGCTGATTTCCGCCGAGTGACGCTGATCTGCGCCGTTCTGCGTTGATCCGTGGCCAGTCTTTTCCGAGGAGCCTCTCACTTGAACCGCAAGCACCTGTTTACTGCCGCGCTGGGCCTCGCGCTGATTTGCTGGCCGCCTTTTCATGCTTTGCCGCAAAACACCAAGCCTGCCTTAGGGCCGGGCCGCCGCTACACCACCGTGCAACGCTTGCAACCGGAACGGCTGCGCGCCGTCCACGAAGCGCGTTTGCAATTCGAGCGGCAACGCCGTCCGGTCAAATACAAAACCGGCCTCAACGATTACCGCGCCATCCTGCACGCACACGCCGAAGACGCCACCCACACCGGCGGCACGCGCCCGGAGATGCTGGCCGCCGCCCAACGCGACGGCATCAAAATCATCCTGCTCACCGATCACGTGCGCCCGCCGCGCGATTTCATCAACGACAGTTGGCGCGGTTTGCGTGAAGGCGTGCTCTTCATCCCAGGGGCTGAAGCCGAAGGCTTTCTCGTTTACCCGCAGGCTTCAATCATGCAGACGCCTTGGAAAACACGCGACGAATACATTGGCCTGGTCACGCAAAACGGCGGCAACATGTTTCTCTCGCACGTCGAAGAGCGCCCCGACTGGCCGACCGACAAGCTGGACGGCCTGGAAATTTACAACCACCACACCGACATCAAAGACGAAGGCGAATTCATGTCCTGGCTGCTGAAAGCGTTGGCCGATCCGCCGCGCCTGCGCATGTTGCAGGACGCCCTGCGCGACTATCCGCAAGAAGTCATGGCCGCGCAGCAGGATTATCTAGCCGCCATCATCGCCAAATGGGATCGCGACCTGCTCACCCATCGCGCCACGGGCATCGCCGCCAATGATTGCCACCACAACCAGGTTTTCACCGTCAAAGCCATCAGCAACACAGAGCTTGAGATCACGCTCTTCCCCGATGAAAAGCGCCGCGTCAACGTCAACCAAGCGCCGCAGATCGCTGAACTGCTCGCGGGCAACCAGCCGGGCGAACAGATTGCCAAGCTCGATTTCGACCCTTACGAACGCAGTATGCGCTATGTCAGCACCCACATCCTGACGCGCGCACTGAACGAAGCCAGCGTGCGCCAGGCGTTGCATCAGGGCCACGCCTACGTCGCGCATGATTGGTTGTGCGACGCCACGGGCTTTGTTTTCGCCGCCGAACAACTGGGCAAGCGCAAGCCGCTGGCCCTGCAAGGCGACGATGTGGCGTGGCGTAAAAATTTGCAGTTGCGCGTTGAAACGCCGTTGCCAGCGTTGCTGAAGCTTTATCGCAATGGTCAGGTGGTGCAGGAAACGCGCGGCGCGGCGCTGACTTATGCGGTGCGTGAACCGGGCGTGTATCGCGTGGAAGCTTGGCTGGAAGTGGATGGTGAACAGCGCCCGTGGATTTATGCGAATCCGATTCGCATTGGGCTAGGCGGGTCTGCGTCTCGGCCTTAGACCAGTTTGCAATTGAATGTACGGGCAGTGCGGCTAAGACAGTCCCGCGCGCGTGAGCGAGCGGGACGTCAACGCTGGCGCAATACGGTCTACCCTGAGTCTCCGCTTGCTCACGCGCGCGGTACTGCCCCGGAGCGCGCTTTTTCCCGTACACTGATCTGCAATCCGATCTAATGACAGCACTGCCTCACTTGAATTCGATGCCGCGATAAACCTCGCTTAACGGCAACTCGCATTCAAGCGAAGACAATTCCACCACGGCAGTCAGACTGCCGTATTCAAACCGCTGCCACCGCCTGCCTTTGCGCACGAAGCGCGTGACGTGCGGGATGTTTTGCGCGATCAGCAGATATTCCTGCACCGAGGGTATCGCTTGATAAGCCAGCCGCTTTGGCTCGCGGTCTAAATGCTCTGTGCCAGTCGAAAGCACTTCAATGAGAACGAGCGGGTTGACCAGCACATGGAACTTGTCCACTTTCCCAAACACCGGCTTGCCACAGACGACGCTCAGATCGGGATAACGAAAGGGCGGCAGGCTCGGCGTTTTGATTGCCATATCCGAACCGAAAACCTCGCAGCCACCGCCCGCCAACCGTTTGTTGAGTGCGTAGGAAACACGATTACAAATCATCGCATGCGCTGGCGAACCGCCCGACATGCAGACAAATTCGCCATTCCAAAACTCCCAGCGCCGGTCTGACGCTTCGAGCATGGCGTAATACTCTTCCAGCGAATGCTTCATACGCGGCACGGGCAAATACTCAGCAACCATTGCAACGGCTCCTTTCAACTGTCTGAATGCGCCGATTCTAGCACAACCCGCTGGCAGCGACGGAAACGCGAAACACCGCGCACAACGGCATTGAAATTTCCGCGCTGTTCATTTTGCGTTCATCAACAGTTTCTATAATCGCCTCGTTCACTCTCCCATGCAGAAGCCCCGACATCCGCTCAAACACTGAAACCACACGCATCCCATTCGCCAAGCTGACCGCTTTCTCGACGTTTGCTCCGCTCTCAAACGTTCCGGCGGCAACAGCGGCCCCGCTGCAATTCATCTGCGCCTAAAGCCGTGATCTCGCATCATCGGTCTTGGGTGAGTTTTACCCATCGGCAGAGTTGAGCCTAAGTTTCATGCCCGAAGCTTTCGCATCACGCAGGCTCAAAAAAGGAGAGCTATATGACAGGCATTCCGCAGGAAACGATTCGACAGCTAAAGAGATATGTCGCGCTGTTGTCTTTGGTCGCAACGGCGGCGTTTCTCACGGTTCCCGATTTCTCAGGTCAGGCGGCGAGTGAGCATGGCAAAGCCTCGGCGACGCCCAAACCCGTGGCCACCGCGACGGTCAGACCCGTCGTGACGCCTACGCCAAAACCCAGTCCCACGGCGACGCCCAGACCGAGTCCCACCGCCACACCTCGTCCCAGTCCCACCGCTACGCCGACGCCGACGCCCGTGCCGGTGGGCAATTCGCTGGTCGTGTTGGGCTACAACGATCTGGGCATGCATTGCATGAATCAGGACTTTTCCGAATTGGTGATTTTGCCGCCTTACAACACGCTGCACGCGCAAGTGATTGATCGTTCCGGTGAGGAACCGCGCGTCGTTTCGAGCGGCGTGACGGTGCAATACAGCATTCCCGGCAACACACGCTCTTCGACCAAGACTAACTTCTGGCTCTTTGCGTCGTACCTGTTCGGCGTCAATTTGCCCAATGACATCGGGCTGACCGGCAATGGCCTCTCCGGCACGATGCAACCGACTGGCAATCGCGACTGGGCTGTGACCGGCATCCCCATTACGCCCATGACCGACAGCGGCGTCGAGAATCCGTATCAACTTGCCAATATCAAAGTGCTGCGTTCCGGCCAGCAACTGGCGCAGACCCAAGCCGTCGTGCCCGTCTCGTGGGAGATCAGTTGCAACATCTGCCACAATACGCCCGGCGTAGGGCCGGCGATAGACATCCTGCGCAAACACGACTTGCGGCATAACACGCAATTGGAAATGCATCGGCCCGTCTTGTGCGCCAGTTGTCACGCCGATAATGCGTTGGGCGCGCCCGGCCAAACGGGCGTATCCAACCTTTCGCAGGCGATGCACAGTTCGCACGCTAACCGCATGAGCCAGGCGAACCTGGGCAACTCCTGTTACGCCTGCCATCCGGGCCAGCGCACGCAATGTTTGCGCGACGTGCATTTCACCAAAGGCATGGATTGCAACAGTTGCCACACTTCGATGGCCGCCGTCGGCAATCCGAATCGCCGCCCCTGGGTGGACGAGCCGCGCTGCGCCGATTGCCACAACAAAGCCGGGCATGAATACGAACAGCCGAATACGCTGTACCGCAACTCAAGCGGCCACGGCAATGTGCAATGCGCCGCTTGCCACGGCAGCCCGCATGCGATCACGCCGACCGTTCAACCTGCTGACAACGTCCAGGCTATTCAGTGGCAAGGCTATCCGGGCACGATCAACAAATGCACGGTCTGTCATAAACAACAACCGGGCGAAAGTTTTCCGCACCGGCGGGACACATAAAGCTGCCTGGACAACTTAGATCGGTTTTCACATCGGTGTATGGGAAAAGTCGCGCAGCGGGACAGTACCGCGCGCGTCAGCAAGCGGCGCGTCAAGCTTACGCCATTGGCTGAGTCGCCCAGGCACCGCTTGCTGACGCGCGCGGTACTGTCCCGGCACAACGCGCTCCCGTAAACGCAATTGCAAACCGCTCTAAATCACAAGCTTGCGAGAGAAGGCTGCGCGCGGCAACGCACTCAGCCTTCTCTTTAACTCTGTTTCTCAGGCAACTGTATCAGCGAATTGTTTGCTTGGTTTTAGATCAAATCCCACGGCTTGCGCGCCGCGCGGCTGAGCAGCTTTGACGCTTCGGCGTCATTCACAAAATCTTCTTTTACAGCGTCCCACACCAGCTTCCTGCCGGTCTTGTAAGCGATGTTGCCCAGATGCGGCACGGTGGTCGAACGATGGCCGATTTCGACTTCGGCATTGGGCGCTTTGCGCGAACGCACGCATTCGATGAAGTTGGCCGTATGCAACGCCGTCGCGTCTTCGGCTTGCACGCGCTTGGCCGACATGCGGTAAGCGTCAACCGGCTTGCTGCGTTCTTTGCGCGTCTGCGCGGCTTTGACCGGCTCAGGATAAATCTCAAAGCCGATGCGGTCGCAAAAGAGCGCGCCGTTCGTACCGTAATACGCTTCGCCATGCGGGCGGTCGTCCTGCCCGCGCTGATTGTAAACCTCAAAGCCCGGCGTGCGTCCGCCCAAGCCGTGCGCGTTGAGATTGACCGCTTCGTAACTCAGCACGAAGCCGTCGTATTCATACGTTGCCTGCAACACATCGGGCATCTCGCCGTTGTCTTTGAGCGTGAAGCGCGCGCCGGTGGCCGAGACGGTTTTCGGCGCGCTCACGTGCATGATCTGTTGCACGGTATCGAAGCGGTGCGTGCCGTAATCCGTGATCGTCCCGCCCGCGTAATCCCAAAACCAGCGGAAGGTGCTCAGGAAACGGCTGCGATTGAACGGACGCTGGGGCGCGGGGCCAAGATACATGTCCCAATCCAAACCTTCGGGCACGGGTGCATCGGGCACATTGCCGATGCCGTTGGGCGTCAGGTTGCTGTAATTCCACACGCGCACGAAGCGCACTTCGCCCAGTTCGCCGGCTTGAATGATGCGCTCGACTTCGCGGTAATGCGGCGCGGAGCGTTGCTGCATGCCGGTTTGCACGACGCGCTTGTATTGGCGCGCGGCCTCGACCATTTGCCGACCTTGCCGAATGGTAAGCGCCAACGGCTTTTCAACATAAACATCCTTACCCGCGCGGCAGGCCAGCACCGTAATCGCCGCGTGCCAATGATCGGGCGTGGCGACGTGCACCGCATCAATGTCTTTGCTTTCGAGCACACGCCGGAAGTCGCCGAACCCTGTCGCCGCCGGATTCAGCAGCGTTTTGGCCTGGGCAACGTTGGGCGCGTAGACATCGCAAACCGCGACGTATTCCGCGCCCGGCACTTTGCGCATGTGCGAGGCGACTTCTGAGCCACGCCCGCCGCAACCGATCAAAGCAAGGCGAACGCGGTCGTTGGCACCGAGGATGCGTTGGTAAGAAGCGGCGGTCAGCGCGACCGTCGTAGCACTCTGCATTGACTGCCTGATGAATTCTCGTCGTTTCATAAGCCTTCCCAATCAATGTACAGCAGGCTGCCAGCCTGCTGCGTCTTCGTCAGTAAGGCAATCAATTTGCCTCACTGACGAAGATGCCAACAGCAAGCTGCTAGCCTGCTACAGACATAAGACAGCAAGTCAGCTTCATGGTGTCATTGGCAAAGACACCGCAGGCTGGCAGCCTGCTGTACCACTTTGTCTTAGGGCCGAATCACCGTGCCGTCTTTGCGGCGCGTCGTGCCCCACGAATAATCGAAATTCGGCGGGCTATCCACCACCTGGAATTTCGCCGCCAGCGCCTCATCAAAATCAATGCCCAAGCCCGGCTTCTCCTGCGCCAGCATGTAACCGTTCTTGACTTCGGGACAGCCTTTGAAAACTTCCTGCGTTTCTTTCGGGAAGCCGCTGCCTTCGTGCACACCGAAGTTGTAGCTCGACAATTCAAGCGCCAGTTGCGCCGCGTGTGCCAGCGGCGAAGCATCGCCGGGGCCGTGCCAGGCGCTGCGCACGCCGAAGTATTCGCTTAAGGCCGCGACCTTGCGGGCCGGACTCAAGCCGCCGATTTGCGAGATGTGGATGCGAATGAAATCAATCAGCCGGTCTTTGATCAGCGGCAGGTATTCGTGCTGCGTGTTGAACAACTCGCCCATCGCAATCGGCGTGTTGCACTGGTTGCGCAACAGTTTGAAATGATCGTTGTCTTCGGGCGGGAACGGGTCTTCGATGAAAAAGGGTTTGTATTGCTCGACCTCTTTGCAAATCTGAATGCCCTGTTGCAGCGTCACGCGCTCGTGTACGTCGTGCAGGAATTCGATGTCTTCGCCGAACTGCTTGCGCATGGCCTCGAACATACGCGGCACCATGCGCGCGTATTTCGCCGACTCCCAAATCGCTTGCGGGTTGGTTGGGCCAATGGCCTCAGGGCTGGCGGCACCTGCTGCGCCCGTGCCGCGATTCGGGCCGCCCGCGCCATATGTCGCCATGCCCTCGACGCCGGATTGGATGCGCACGTGGCGGAAGCCCTGCTCGATTGCGCCTTTGACGCGCTCGCCCAATTCGGCGAAATCCTTGCCCGCCGCGTGGAAATAGCAATCGGCGCCGTGCCGCACTTTGCCGCCGAGCAGTTGATAAACCGGCATCCCGGCACGTTTGCCTTTGATGTCCCAGAGCGCAATGTCCACGCCGCTCATCGCATTGAAGAGCACCGGGCCGTTGCGCCAATACGAAGACACATACGACGACTGCCAGATGTCTTCGATTTCGTCCACGTTGCGGCCAATCAGGAAGGGGCGCAGGTATTTCTCAAGCGCCGTTTGCACGACCAACGCACGTTGCGTAAATGTCGCACAACCCCAGCCGACCAGGCCCGGCTCAGTGGTTTCGATTTTGACGACGACCAGGCGGATGCGATTGGGCGCGGTCAGAATCGTTTTGATGTCACGGATTTTGACTGGCCCGGTGCCTTTGACGGCTTGGGTGTAAGCCGGATTCGGCGCGAGCGTTTCGGCCAGTGATTCTTTGGCGGCGAGCAACGAGGCTCCGCCCGCCAGCGAGAGCGAACGTAAGGCGTCACGACGTTTCATAAGGTTTTGTCCTGAAAAAAGGGATGCGTTTGGCCGCAGAGGTACGAAGGCGCAGAGAACAGTTCCATCTTGAAAAACTCTCTTACTCTCTGTGCCTCCGTGCCTCGGTGGCAATCTTCGTGTCTGGTTGAAACTACTTCACAGTGTTGAAAGTGCGGCGTTCCATCTCGTCGGTGAGAGTAGGGTTGAATTTATATTTGCGCAAGAACTCTTCGGTCACCTGCGCGCCCAGGCCCGGCGTGTTGGTTGGATAAACGCCTTGCACATCGCGCTTGACGCCGCCCGGAACGAGGTCGTTGAAGACCGGTTCGTCTTTCTCAAAGAATTCGAGAATCAGAAAGTTCGGAATCGAGGAACAGACGTGCATCGAAGCCAGCGTGCACAGCGGCCCGTTCGGAGTGTGCGGCGCGACCGGGATGTTATACGTATCAGCCAGCGCGTCGGTCTTTTTGGTTTCAGTGATGCCGCCCGTGCGCGCCAGGTCGGGCTGGATGATGCGCACGGCTTGGCGTTCGAGCAATTCGCGGCAGCCCTGACGCCCAAAGATGCGCTTGCCCGTGGCCAGCGGTGTTTGGGCGTTGCGTTGTACTTCGGCCATCGCGGCGGCGTTTTCGAGCGGCACGGCTTCAAAAGAACAGCCGCGACAACTCACATGAAAAAGGGGTTGTCTATGGTTTGCGGGACGTGAATTTCCTTGCTCCATTGTTCCGCGCCGATGGAATACCCGTGCAGGGCATAGACGACCGGATAACGCCGGGACTTTTGCTTGTCGTAACTCGGCGGCAAAAACACCAGTACATCGCGATCAACCGCGTCACCTTCTAGGTTCCCTTCGAGCGCGGTTCCGTGAATCTTGCTGCGTTCTACCTTTACAGGCTTTGCGCCTGGTACCACCGGAGGTACTTCGGTTTGTACCTGCGCGGCAATCGGTATCGCGAACGTAACTGTTAGGATCAGCGTCATTACACAAACGAATCTTATCTTTCTCATAGTTATCCTTATCACTGAGCGATGCTGTGTTACTTCTGGAGCGCGGTTCGGCCACCAGAAGCGGCTTATCGAAACAGCCTTGGCGCGAAGTCTTGCAGATCGCGCCGCCACGTTTGCCATTCGTGGTCTGTCCCCGGAGATTCATAGAAGACATGCTGAATTTGGGCTTCTGTTAACGCGTCATGTAGCCGGTGAATCCCGGCGCGCATTCTTTCTGGCTCAGTTGTTCCAATGCCAATCCAGAGCAATCGAACCTTTTTTGCAAACACCGCCGGATCAGCAAAGACACCGTTGTAATCGTTCTTCGCGTCCATCTTGCGGTCTCCCAGAAAGCCGCCTGCACCACTGAACCCGCCAATGTAAGAAAAGAGATCAAGACGCTTCAGCGTGATCTGGAACGTTTGCATGCCGCCCATCGAAAGCCCTGCCATCGCGCGATTTTCACGACTGGGAATCGTGCGGTAGGTCTTGTCAACGAAAGGTATCAGGGCTTGGGTCAGATCGTCTTCAAACGCGGAAAACATTTCCTGCATCGCCTTTGCCCGGTCAGGCGAAGTGGGCGGACCAGTTACGGCAGGAGCAGGTTGGCCCGCGCGTTTGGCGTAACCATACGCCATCACGATGATCATCGGCTTGCACTTACCTTCGGCCAGCAGGTTATCCAGAATGAAGTTTGCGCGTCCCTGCCGAATCCATCCCGTTTCGTCCTCGCCACCGCCGTGTTGCAGATAGAGCACGGGAAAGCGCTGCTTGGTTTGTGCCTCGTAACTCGGCGGCAGGTAGACCAGCGCGTGCCGCCAACTGCCTGTTACTTTCGAGTTATACCAAACCTCGCGCACCTGACCGTGCGGCACATCTTGGATTGAGTAATAAGTCGAACCCGACTCTGGCACCTCGACGGCACTGGCGAATTTATTGCCGCCAAAAAAAGACTGGCTGCCTGTATCACTGACATCCGCACCATCAACAACGAAGTTGTAATAATGCAAACCGGGAACAAGCGAAGACGTTGTGAATGTCCAGAATCCATCTGCCTGTTTCTCCATCTCGGCTTTGGGGCCGCTCCAGAAATTCACCCTGACCTTGGTGGCGTCCGCAGCTTTCACTCGTAACTGAACTCGCCCGGTGCTATCCACTTTTGGATATTCAGCACCCCAAACGTTAGATGTAGCAGGCTGAAAATTGCCTGCTTCTTGTGCATAACAGATCTCCGCAAAAAGTGCCCAACATAGACTTGCAAATAGAATGATCCAAAAACGCTTCTTCAATTTTTTCATAACGGTCGGCTCCATATTTAGATTGGTATTAGTTTGTTGGCGGCGCTGCCTTGATCGCTTGGCAACGCGGCGCCGAAAAAAATGGTGGGCATTGCGGCCGTAGCCGCAATGCCCACCATCCGCATGGAGGACTCGTCGCTGGCGACTGCCGCCAGCGACGAGTCCGGGCGCGTGGCTCAGAACGAATACTTCAGTCCGAGTTGAAGCTGACGCATCGGGAGAGCCGTTGAACTGATGACGCCGAAGCCCTGATGCGCGGCATTGGACGTGGCACCCGGAAATGTCTGACCGGCCAGAATGTTTCCGTTCGGTGCACCCCAGACAGGATGGTTGAACACGTTGAACGCTTCCAGCCGGAACTGGAGTACGTGGCCTTCCTTATAACCCAGATGGAATTGTTTATGCACCGCCAGATCAATTGACTGGAAATGCGGTGTAATCATCGTATTCCGCCCGACATTGCCGAAGCTGCCCTGGGGTGCTACGACGAATGAGGCGGGGTCGAACCATCGTGAGGGTGTGCGGTCGGCGGCGTACCTATTGCCTGTCCCTGAGAAACTGGGGCGATCAGGTAACGGGTTGTTGGTACCGGCATTGTTGATACCGATGGTGAGGGTCTGCGGAACGCCGCTCTGGATCGTCGAGTTCGCGCTCAGTTGCCACCCGCCAATAAACCCGTTGGCGATTGAGTTGTTAATGCCCAAGAGCTTGCCTTTGCCTACAGGCAGGTCATAGACGGTACCGAGCACCCAGCGATGGCGGACATCGAAGGACGACAAGCCCCGCTCGCAACGCAGGCAACTGCTGTCCTGTGGAAAGAGTGTGTCCAGGCCCTGGGTGCGCGTGCCGCTGGCATTGTCAATTGATTTGGCCCAGGTGTAATTCGTGGTCAAGCTGAGGCCTTCGCTAAAGCGCCGTGTCAGCTTCACGCTGGCGGCGTTGTAGTTTGCGTTGAAAGCGTCATTGACATAAGAAAGCACGCCGAAGTTGGCGAAGGGGCGGCGCGCATTGATGCTGCTTAACGGGCCTGGGAGCGCCTGGTTGATGTTTTGGAAGCCGTAGAGGTGATGGCTTTGCGAGCCGAGATAGCCGAGTTCCAACGCCCAGTTGGAACTGAGTTGCCGTTGCACGTTCAGCAGGTACTGAATCGTGTAAGGCGTCGCGTGGTCGTAAGCCGCCGCCCAGGCAAACGGCGGTGGAACTTGCACTACGCTTCCACTACCGCCGGGAATCGCATTGCTCCAAGTAATCGGCAGTGCGGGTGTCGTGGTCAGGTCCACGCGAGCCGCGATATTGCGGGCCATGTCGAAGTATTCAGCGTTGGCAATGTCCTGCATAAAGAAAATGCCAAAACCGGCGCGGATCACGGTCTTGTCATCGAGCGAATAGGCAAGGCCCAGGCGCGGCGCGAAGTTCTTGTACTTCGTCTCTCTGAGGTTGTTGTTCAGACCGCCGCCGCAAACCGCGTTCGTGCTAGTCCAACGGATGCTCAGGCCTTGATACGGATCGGTGCAGTTGCCCTGCCGCACGAAGGTCGGCCAATCGGCTTGCGGCGCGTTCGCAATAAACTCGATCTTCGGTATCTTCACCGTGAAATAGTTGCCGTAGGTATTGGTGAAAGGCGGCGTCAGTTCGTAACGCAGGCCCAGCGACAGCGTCAGCTTGGGCGTGACTTTCCAGGTGTCGTCAATAAACGTATGGAAGACGTTGCGTTGAAATTTCGCATCGGCCACGGCGGCGGCATTGGTGGAGACGAAAAGTTTCCCCAGCAGGAATTCAGCGAAGGAGTAACCACCGCTTCCATTGGCAGGATTCGTTGTCGCATTCGCCTGAAAGGTAAACACACCGCGCGAGAACTGGTTGCCGACCTGGTTGAAGTTTTGCCGGTTGTACTCGCCCCCAAAAGCGAAGGTGTGTTTGCCATGAATCCAGGACAACTTATCCACGAATTGCAGCGTGTTGTTGTTGTTGGCGAACGGCCCGTCGTTGGCGTCGCCAATCCCGGTGAACCCGCCGCCGTTGAAGACGACGTTCGGAATGCCCCAAGTAATCGGATCACCCGGTTTTTGGTTCGGAATGCCGATGGCGGAAATCACATCCGTGTTCCCCGCGCTCAGCGTGCCCAGCGAGTTAAAGAACCGCGTATAACCGAAACGGGCGTCGTTGACCAAGTTGGAAGTGAGGGTGCGCGTGTTGCCCCCGGTGTATTGTTCGTAGTTGGTAAGCACTTTCGTTCCGGCGAGATTCAGGCCCTGTGTGGACGTGTTTTCGTCGCCCCAGTTGTAGCGTCCCATCCATTGCGACTTCGACGACTCGATGAAGTCCAATCTCAAAACAAAGCCGTCCCGGTTGAAAGGTTGGGAACTGGTCTGCGCAAAATTGTTTGTTGTGAGCGCACTGCCGGAATTGTAGTACTTCAAAAACTTGACTGAGATCGGGTCCAACCGGTTCGTGGGAATGATATTGCCCGCAAAGGGCTGCCCCGTGTTCGGATCGTAGATGACTGTAGAAGGAAGCAACTCGCTGAAGTCGCCGCCAAACATCTTCGTCGTCGGTACGGTAAACGTATTCAACACGCTCTGCCGGCGGCGCAGCGCTTCGTAATTCGACATAAAGAAGAGCTTGTCTTTCCCGTTGAAAAGTTTGGGAATGCGCACCGGCCCGTCCAGCTCGAATCCGAAGTCGTTCCACTTGAACGGATTCTTTGGCCTGGCGGCGGTGAACTGGTATTGCTTCGCGTCAAGTTTGTCGTTGCGCAAAAATTCGAAGAGGGTGCCGTGATAGGCATTGCCGCCCGACTTGGTGAGCACGTTCACCTGCGTGCTTTGATGCCCATACTCCGCCGGGTAAACGCCGATTTGAACCTTGAACTCTTGAATGGCGTCAATCGAGGGCAGGGCGACATACGAATTGAAGTTCACGTCCATGTTGTTGACGCCGTCGAGCGTGTAGTAATCGAAGAAGATGCGCTGCCCGCCCGCGGAGATTGCTTGCTGGGCGCGTTCACCGCCCTGACGAGCGCCCGCTTGCCCAGCGGCTGGCGCGAGGACGTTCACGTTGGGCGAAAGCGCGACCAGATTCAGATATTGCCGTCCGTTCAGCGGCAATTCCGTCACAATCTTGTTTTCGATCACGGTGCCGACCGTCGCGTTTTCGGCGTTGAGCAGTGCGCCGTTGCTGGTGATGGTCAGCGTCTCGCCGACTTGGCCGACCTCCATCGTCACATCCAGCCGCAGCGTCTGCTGAACTGCGAGTGTGAGGTTGTCGCGCACTGCCGTTTTGAAGCCCTGCTGCTCGATTTTAAGATCGTATTGGCCGGGCAGGAGTGAGGGAAAGGTATACAGTCCTTCATTGTTGGTGGTGATGCGCCGCGCCGCGCCGGTCGCTTTGTTCGTCACGGTGACAGCCGCGCCCGCGACGTTAGCACCAGACGAATCGGTTATTAGGCCGGTAATTTCACCGCTGGTTTGCGCCTTGCCAGTAGCGGCCAAAACGGAGAGCAGCGCTACACTGCCTAGCATAAGAAGAAGTATCGGCCGCATTTTCATTTTCATATTTACTCCTGTTAAGATGCGCCGCAGCTTGTTAGGCTGCGGGGGACTTAGGACTGATGTGGCCTTAGTAATCCGGGGCCACCGGAACATCCATCCAGTTGATCGAGAGAATCGCGCCGATGTAATCGGGCAAAGCCTCTTAACAGCAAAGCCAGTAGTTCTGTTTGTTTGTTAGTCAAAATGGTAGGAAAACGGCATCGTTGTACTTCCGCCAGAAATACCTGACAAGTCTTTGAACGTTACACAACGTTCGGTAACGTCCCCCAGCACTGTTTCCACTACGGCAAAAACCGCCAGGCTAAAAGCACTTATGAGCGAAACGTCTCTCCAAACCAGCCAGTCTCTGACGAGCGAGCAAAAGGGTGCGGCGCTCGAAGCCGTGCTGCACAGCCAAACCTTTGCCCGTGCTGACCAGTTGAAAAGTTTCCTGAAATACGTTTGTGAAATGGAGTTGGCCGGGCGCGGTCACGAATTGACCGAGTATCTAGTCGGCATTGAAGCGCTGGGGCGACCAGCCAGTTATTCGCCGGGCGATGACTCGGCGGTGCGCACCCGGGCTTTTGCGCTCAGGAAAAAGCTACAGGAGTTTTACGAGCAGGAACAGCCCAACGCCGCCCTGCGCATCGAGTTGCTGAAAGGCTCCTACCGTCCGCACTTTGTTGAGAGCCAACCGCATCAAAAAGCGAATGGCAACGGAATGTCGGCTGAGCAACTCGCGTCGCAGCTTGTCCATTCACCTAGGGCGCACGAAGAATTAGTTCCAGCCGAAGCAACGGGCTGGCGTGAGTGGAAAGGAGGTTGGCTGCTCCCTTTCAGCGCCGGAGTCATGTTAACGACGCTGCTCGCCGCTGGGCTTTACTGGTGGCTGAGAGCCAAACCACTCTCTAACGCAGTTTCGCACAACCCGGCGCCGATTCTGGCTGAAGCCTGGGGGCCGCTGCTGGCGCCGAATGCCGATGTGTTGCTATGTGTCGCTAATCCACCCAGTTTTTCGGTACACCCAGGCTCTTACTCCCCCGCGACAACCAATATTCCATTCAACTATCCGGCGGCGCTGCCAATGCCTCAGCAGCTTCAAGAGCTATACAGCAAGCGCTATCCCGCCGCTCCAGCCAACCTGTCTTTAACCATCTCCAGTAACGCCACTTACTGGGGAGATGTGTTAGGCGCGCTGACGGCGTTCAAAATTCTGAACGCCGCAGGTGTTTCGCCGCAGATATTTCCTGAAATAGTCGTCACGATGCCGATGCTGCGACACCGCAACGTAATTTTCTTTGGCGCGCCGGATTACAGTTCAGCGGTGGCCCGCTTGCAGGAAAATTGCCCGCTGCGTGTCAATTACCTGGACGCCATCGCCGGCCCCGCCACGCCCGCAACGCCAGCGGCGCGTTATGCGATTAAACTGGGGCAACAGCAACGGCTGACGCAGGTCTTCGGCTTGATCACGGTGCTGCCCGGTGAAAGCTCGGCTAACATGCAAGATCGCACGCTGATCTTTTCGGGAGTGAATTCGGCTGGCACGCTCGCGGCAGCGGAGTTTTTCAGTTCGCCAGACCACTTACTCGCATTGAAGCAGGAGTTGAAAAAAGCCGGGCACGATACTTTCCCGCCAGCCTATCAGGTAGTGGTCAGAGCCGAAACGGATGACAGCATCCTGCTCAAATTCCATTATGAGACCTACCGCATCATCCAAACATCGGCAAGTCAGTGAAGACATTCATTCAGGGGCGACTCAGCTAAATTTTGATTGCGGCGGTCGAGACATTGCCGCTGCAAAATACCGAATTCGATCCCTGCCAGATTGAATTAGCTCTCGTGCTTTGGCGTGTAGTGAAAGTCGAGCGCCAGTTCAAAGAGCATCCATCGCTGGTTGAAAACCAGTGGCGTCAGAATCGCGTTCCGCCGCCACTCACTCTTTCGAACTCAGGACATTCTACTTCAACGTATTGAACGTGCGCCGCTCCATCTCGTCCGTAAGCGTAGGATTGAACTTGTATTTGCGCAAGAAATCTTCGGTCACGTTTGCGCCCAAGCCCGGCGCCGTCGTCGGATAAACGCCTTGAATGTCGCGCTTCACGCCGCCCGGCACGAGCTCCTGAATGACCGGTTCATCTTTCTCGAAAAATTCCAAAATCAAAAAGTTGGGAATCGAAAAACAGACGTGCATCGAGGCCAGCGTGCAGAGCGGCCCATTCGGATTGTGCGGCGCGACCGGAATGTAATAGGTGTTGGCCATCGCGGCGATTTTCTTGGTTTCGGTGATGCCGCCTGTGCGCGCGAGGTCGGGTTGGATGATGCGCACGGCCTGGCGTTCGAGCAATTCGCGGAAGCCCTGGCGGCCAAAGATGCGTTCGCCTGTCGCGAGCGGCGTTTGCGTATTGCGTTGCACCTCGGCCATCGCCGCGACGTTTTCGGGTGGCACGGCCTCTTCGTAAAAGAACAAGCGCTGCGGTTCGAGCACGCGGATGATTTCGAGTGTGGATTTGGTGTTCCAGCGCCCGTGCACGTCAATGGCGATGTCGTAATCGGGGCCGCCCGCTTCGCGGATGGCTTTGACGATGGCGGCAGCGAGGCGCAAATCCGGTTGCATGACTTCGCGGTTCATCGGCGTATTGAAAAACGGATCAAGCTTGCAGCCGGTATAACCGCGCCCGACCAGCTCTTTCGTCTTCGCGGCGTAGGCTTCCGGCGTATGCGCCAAATCTTCCGTCCAGCCGTTGGCGTATGTGCGCAGCTTCTCTTGCGCGAGTCCGCCCAGCAGTTTGTAAACCGGCACGCCCAGTTTTTTGCCGACGATGTCATAGAGCGCCATGTCAATGCCGCTGAGCGCGGCCAGCACGATGCCGCCCATGCCGTTGTAATACATAAAGCGATACATGCGCTGCCATATCGCTTCGATATTCCAGGCGCTTTGACCGATCACGACACCGCTCAGCGTGCTGACCGCCGTCGCAATCGGACGCACACCGGGATAGTTCGTGCCTTCGCCCCAGCCGACATAGCCGTCTTCGGTTTCGACGCGCACGAAAACCCAGGGCGCGCTGCCCCGCACACCGGTCAGCAGGATCGGCTCGACCTTGGCGATCTTGAGCGAATTGTCAGCCTGTTGTGCCCAGGTGTTGGTGTGGCCCGCCGCCAGCAGGCTGCCGGTCAAGCCCAAGGCGGATTGTTTAAGAAAAGAGCGGCGAGTGGAACTGTTACGTAATTTGGTGCAAACCATAAGTCCCCTTTGTGCAAGGCGTAAATAAAAAGCAGCAAGCAAACTTGTTAGTCAAATTTGCCTGCTGCTGCGTGTTTACTTGAGCTGCCTGCTCATCAGCTTTGCTTAGAACTCGATCTTCAACGCGCCCTGCAAACTACGATTGTCAGACAACGTCGAGCGAATCTGCCCCGCCGTCGGCCCGCCGATGTTCGCGTTCGGGAAGCCGAAATACGGCGTGTTGAACAGATTGAAGGCCTCGAAACGGAACTTGAAGACAACCTTCTCGGTCAAGTTGAAGTTCTTCGAGAGCGAACCGTCCACATTGAAATTGCCCGGCGCATAGAGCGTGCCGCGCGATGAGTTGCCAAACGTATTCGGCGCGGGCGCGGCGAAGGCGTCAATATCGAACCATTTGTCAGTCGTCGGATTGTCGAGTTTGCCGCTGCCGATGCGGTTGGGCCAACTCGGCGCACCATTGTTCACGCCGTTTTGTAGAAACACCGTGAACGGGCGGCCCGTCGTCGCCGTCACGATGCCCGTCGTTTGCCAGCCGCCCAACACATACGCCAGCGGGCCGCTCGTCAGCCATTTCTTGCCTTTGCCAAAGGGCGCTTCGTAAACGCTACTAAACACCAGGCGATGCTTCACGTCGTACCCTGACGGGCCGCGCCCGGCTTTGATGTTGGTGTAGGTTTGCGGATTGCCGACCGAACCGCCGCCGCTCGCCGGCGACGAACCGTAATCCAGCGATTTGCCGAAAGTGTAGCTCAGCAGGAAATTCGAGCCGCCGCTGAAGCGTTTGTTCGCCTTGACCAGCAGCCCGTTGTAACTCGACGAATTGCGGTATTGCGCAATGTTGATCGCCGAGATGTTCGCCAGCGGTTGAATCAAACGCCGCGAAGCGTTTGAGCCGGCGCCGGGCTGCACTTCGTTGACGTTGTAAAACACCGGGATGTGGATGCCGCGGCTGCCCGCGTAACCGGCTTCGAGCACGACGCTCTTGCTCAGCGCGCGTTCGATATTCAAGCCATACGACTGCGCGTAAGGCGTCAGGTTCGAGAACTCATGCCCGATGATCGTCGGCACTGGCACGACGGCATTCAGCGCCGCCGTCGTCGTCGGCTTGAATTGCACCGGCGTCGGGAACGGGCGATTGATCGTCGTCACGGTGGCGAAATTTGCCGGCGTCGTGTCGTTGGCATAGCTTTGCGACACTGACAATGGAATGTTCTGACCCAACAGATTGCCCGCCGCATACGGTTCGGGGAAATAGCTGATGCCATAGCCGCCACGCACGACGGTCTTGGCGTTGCCGAACACGTCGTAAGCGAAGCCCAGGCGTGGGCCGAAGTTTTTGTAATGCGTCTCTTTGCCCGCCGAACGCGAATAGCCCTCTTCGCCCGCGTAAATCAGCCGCAGCTTGTTGGGGTCGAAGTTGACGATCAGGTCGCGGTTCTCGACGTCCGGCGTATAGACCTCATAACGCAAACCCGCGTTGACGGTCAGGCGGCTGGTGACTTTGATGTCGTCCTGAATGAAGCCCGCGAATTCCTTATTCGTCAGGTAGTAGTTCTCGTTCAGGAAGCCACGCGAACCGTTGATGGTATAGCCGAGCAAGAGCGTCGCCAGCCCCGTGCCCGTGCCGCCCACCGCCGCGCCCGCTGAAAACGGCAGCCGTGTGTATTCGTTGCCCAGCGTGAACGCGCCGCGCGTGTTCGATTGCGTAAACGGTGACGGTTTACGGTCAACGAAGTGGAAGCCGAATTTCAGCGTCTGTTTGTTGAGCGTGTAAAACAGGTTGCTGGTGAATTGATAGTGCGTCTGTTTGGGATTGACCGGCAGGAAGTTCGGCCCGCCGCTCAAACCGGTCAGGTCGGTGATGGTGATGTTGGGTAGCCCCGACGTGAATTGCGAAATGTTGATGCCCTGAATGCCCAGCGAAGTCGAGGCATTGTGGCCGTAATCGGATTGCACCGTGCGCGGGTTGGTGCGCGCAAACCCGACGCGCAATTCCAGCAAGAGCGCGGGAGAGAAGGTGTGCGTGTGATTCAGCGCCAGCCCCTGCGTGCGCAAGGTCGTGTTCTGAATGCCCGCGACAAAGGGGCCGAGGTCGAACTTGCTCTTGGCAAAATCCGGCGTCGGCAGACAGCAAGCGGCCTGTCCCTGCGGCGCGTCCAGGCGAAAGTCGCCAAAGCTGTAGCGCGCGAAAAACTTGTCGCGGTCGCTGAACTCGTGATCGAAGCGGAAAGTGTAGGAGTTGTCGCCCACGTCGCGGCCAACCACCGAGGTATAGTTGTTGGTCAAACTGCTGTTTTGCGGCAGCGGATAAATGCTCGCCACGTTGAAGCCCACCGGATTGATGCGCGCCGTGGGAATGAGGTTGTTGGCAAAGGCCGAACGCAGGATTTGCGGATTGGCCGCGCTCACCGCCGCCGCCGCATTGAAGTTCGGATTGTTTCGCGTCGTCAGCGGATCGAACATCATGCCGGCGCGCGCCTGCACCGTCAGATTATTCGTGTCGCTCACCATCAACGGCGTGGTGAACGCGCCGCCGCACGAACCCGCCGCGCCGGCTGTATTGGTGCACAGATTCGCGCCCAGGTATTCGCTGAAATCGCCCGTGCGCGCCTTGGCCGTCGGCACGCTGTTGACGAAGGTCGTGCCGCGAATCTCGCGCAGGCCCGCGTAATCGAAAAAGAAAAAGCTCTTGTTCTTGCCGTTGTAAACCTTGGGCACCCAAACCGGCCCGCTCACATACCCGCCGAATTGATTACGGCGAAAGGGCGGCTTTTTGGTGGGACGCGGGTTGACGAACTGATGCTGAAAGGCGTCGAGCTTGTCGTTGCGCAGAAATTCAAACACGCCGCCGTGCCAATTGTTCGAGCCGGATTTGGTCGAAACCGAGACCACGCCAGCGCCGCGTCCGTATTCCGCCGAAAAGGTACCCGTCAACGCCTTGAACTCACGCACTGATTCCACCGTCGGTTGCACAATGACGGTGTTAAAGGTGTATTCGTTGTTGTCAATGCCGTCAATCAGCCAGCCGTTCGAGTTGGCGTGATGGCCCAGCGAATTGAAATTCGACGAGGCACGCGGATTGAACGTCGAAGCGCCCGACAGATTCTCGCCCTGTTGTCCTGGCGTGACGCCCGGTACCAAATAAACCAGTTGCGCGAAGTTGCGCCCGTTGAGTGGCAACTCCTTGACCGAACGCTCTTCGATCACCTGGCCGAGTTCCGACGATTCGGTGTTGACCAGGGTCGTCGCGGCGGTGACTTCGGCGATTTCGGCGAGTTGGCCGACTTCGAGGTTGAAATCAATGCGTGCCTTTTGGTCAATCTGGACGACGACGTTGTTGGTGACGCCTTTTTTGAAGCCTTGCGCTTCGACCGCCACGCTATAGGTGCCGGGTATCAGAAACGGCGCTTGGTAATTCCCTTCTTCATCGGTCGTGTAATTGGTCGCCATGCTCTTGCCGACTTCGGTCACGATGACTTTGGCGCCTTTGACCGCCGCGCCGGAATTGTCTTTCACCGTGCCCAGAATACTGCCCGTGGTGACCTGCGCTTGCGCGCTCAGCGCTAGAGCGCATAAAAAGCCGAAGCCGCTAACCAAGGCAAACAATCGCTTGCCGACTTGCTGGAAATACATTGCATCTCTCCTGTGTTAAATGAGAATCAAGCAGTACCGCAACAACGGCATGAGCGCTCTTTGCCTCATGTCTTGTTTGAGTTTTGCTTGCTGCTGGCACGTTTTCTTACTCTGTTGCGTGCCCTTTTGCTCGTTCGTCGTGACAAGCCGCGTCAATGACCACGGTGCTCGCCAAAATCAGTACATCGTCTTCGCCCGGCGCAATCTCGACGCCGTAACTATCTGTCCATGAAAACCAGCGTTTTGTGACGGTGGCGACAACTCGTTCACTGCGTTTGAATTCATATTCGTGCTCGAACAGGCTGCCCTCGGCCCGCAAATCATCCTCTGCATTTGGCCCCGGCACATCCACCGTGTAGCCGCAAATAAAGAAGTTGAAGAAGTCTTTTTTGACCACGGCATAGAGTTCGCCGTCGCGCTGAATCTCGTAACTCGGCGTCAACGCCAGCAGCTTCTGCTTGATGCTGGCCAATTCTTTGCCAGTGCAATCCTGCAAAGAGAACCGGTCGCCGAGGCTAACCGCCTTGCCATCCACATAAAAGGCGTTGTTGCCCTTTTCATCTTTGATATAGAAGTCAGCGCCAAACGAGAACAGCTTTTGTTTCATTAGGTAGCGCATACAAATGCTCTGTTTGACTCGATCATCTCTCAGTTGCGTGTATGGTTCGTAGTCCCGGCGTCAGCCGGAAGGCTTGGGCAAGCGAATCATTCCGCCTACAGGCAGGACTATAAACTTCCAGACACCCAACTGAAAACCGATTTAGGTGGCCCGATGGCCGTGGCGGCCTCCTCACGAAAGCGATGGGAGCAAAACAGCGCAACCGATTCTCAGCGTAGTTGACCTTAGCTTGATCTTCCGAAGCCCAGAGAAAGAATTGCCAAAAACCGGGGCCGTAGCGCAACCACCACGGGCACAGCCCGAAGGTCGTCGCGTTACGGCTCCGATATCAAAGCATACCCTTTCCCGGTCTCGAATAAGACCGGGCTAAACTCAACTAGCAAAGATTGGCTGAGCCGCTAGACAATAGCTTCCGCCCAACGAGTCCTTTTGCACGGTCGGTTTGTAATGCCAGCAAAGCCTTTGCAGATGGCAAGGCCATTGGTTTTGAATTAGTTTGAACCCAGCAAAGCACTGAATAGTTCGGTGACAAGAATTTGCGAAACTCTTGTACTGCCCAAAGAAAGTTCTGGCAAGTATTGGAACGTTACAAAACGTTTGCTAACATCTGGCCGCAGGTTTGGCTAACACTAAACACCGCTGATTCCCAAACACTTATGCACGCAACCGCCCTGGAACCTGACCACTCAATTTCCGCCGAGCAAAAGCAGGCCGCCCTCGAAGCCGTGCTGCACAGCCAGACGTTTGCGCGCGCGGACCAGTTAAAAAGCTTTCTGAAATACATCTGTGAAATGGAACTGGCGGGGCGGGGTCACGAGTTGACCGAATACTCGATCGGAGTCGAGGCACTGGGGCGGCCTGTCAATTACTCGCCAGGCGATGATTCGGCGGTGCGTAACCGCGCGTTCGCGCTACGCAAAAAGTTACAGGAGTATTACGAACTCGAACAGCCCGTTGCGCCTGTCCGCATTGAACTGAATAAAGGCTCTTACTGTCCGCATTTTTTAAGCGGCCCACTGGCTGCCCAGTCGAAAGGTTTGGCGTTGGCCGCTTCCTCACCTGTCGTCGAACCGCTCGTGCCGCGGCCTGTAAGCCAGGAAGAAGCGCTGGCGGTTGCGCCTCAAACGCCCCCTGCCAAAAGGAATTGGTTGAGGGGATTCGTAGCCGGAGCCGCATTGATGGCGTTGACGGCTGGCGCACTTTATTGGTTCACCAGCCTGCGCCCAAATACGGCGGCGCAAACAGCGGCGCTCGCGCCTATCATCGCTGAAGCCTGGGGACCGTTGCTCACGCCCAATGCCGAAGTCTTGGTGTGTGTCGCCAATCCACCGAGCCTTTCGGTGCACCCTGACGTTATTTCAGGTTCGCCCTTTGCCACCTTCAATGATCCCAACGCCCGGCCCTTGCCCCTGGAATTGCTGGATTGGATCAAAGAACGCTACCCGACCACCAGCGGCCAACAACATTTGACGCTGACCACGAATAGTACTTATTGGGGTGATGCGCTCGGCGCGCTCACGGCCTATAAAACACTCGCGGCGGCAGGCACGGCGCCACGGTTGTTTCCTGAAATGGTGCTTTCCATGCCGGCCTTGCGGCAACGCAATGTCGTGTTGCTGGGCGCGGCGGAATACAGTCCGGCCATCGCGCATTTTCTGGCAAAGTGTCCGCTCACCGCCAACTTCTTGAATGGTATCGCCGCCACCGGGCAGCCGCAGCAACCGCTTTACCAGATAAAACGCGATCAGAGTAAGCGGATGACCCAGGTCTTTGGGTTAATTACAGTGCTGCCCAGCGATAGCTCGGTTAATCAGCAACATCGCACCGTCATCTTTTCCGGCATCAACTCCGCAGGCACACAGGCCGCTGCCGAGTTCTTCACTTCGCCGGAAAACCTACAGGTCCTGAAACAGCAACTCGCCAAGGACGGGCACACGACCTTTCCGCCCGCTTATCAGGTCGTCGTCCGGGTTGAAACCGATGACAACATTCTGCTGAATTATCATTACGAAACTTACCGGCTGATTCCACTTCCAGCAGGTCATTGATCGGCCTCAACGATAAACGTGCGGCACGCGCGCCGAAATTCCAGTCACGACTTCATACGACACGGTCCCTAGTAATGCGGCGACCTCTTCGGCGGTGATGCGCCGCGCGCCTTGCGCGCCAAGCAACACGACTTCATCATCGAGCGCGACCTCAAGCACTTCGGACACGTCAATCATCGTCAAATCCATGCTCACGCGCCCCACAATCGGCGCGCTACACCCGCGCACCAGCACGTGTCCCTGATTCGACAAAGCGCGCCGCAAACCATCTGCATAACCAATCGGGATCGTCGCAATCCGGCTCTCACGTTGCGTGACAAAGGTTGCGCCATAACCGATTGCCGTACCCGCAGGTACCGTCTTCAACCAGGCGATGCGCGAATGCAGGGAGAGCACGGGACGCACAGCGGGCGGTGTCGCGCCCGGTTTCAGAATGTCGCCCGTCAGCCCATAGAGCAAGGCTCCCACCCGCACCAGCGTGCCGCGGGCCTGTGCATAGCCATGCATTCCCGCACTATTCGCTAGATGCCGCCACGTCGGCTCGAAGCCCTGCGACTTCAGAATCACCAGCGCTTCGTCGTAGCGTGCCAGTTGTGCCAAGGTATAAGAACTATTTTCATCGTCGGCGCTGGCGAAATGCGTCATCAACCCGTCCAGTTCCAGATGTGTGAATTGTTTGAAGGCTTCGGCAAAGGCCGCGAGCTCAGCCAGCGGCAAGCCAAAGCGGCCCATCCCCGTGTCTACTTTGACGTGCACCTTGACGCGGCAGCCCTGGGCGCGCGCGGCTTCATTCAGCGTCGCCGCCGCATCCAGACGAAAGAGCGCGGGCGTCAGGTTGTGTGTGATGATTTCGCCAGCCTGGGCGGGCCAGAATCCACCCAGGCAGAAGATCGGTTTGGCAATACCCGCCGCGCGCAATTCGAGCGCCTCTTCGATCAGCGCGACGCCAAACCAGTCCGCACCCGCCTCTTCTAAAACCTGAGCGCAACGCAGCGCGCCGTGCCCGTAGGCGTCCGCCTTGACGATGGACATAAGCTGGGTTGGCGGGTTCAACTGCTGTTTGAGCGTCCGGCAATTGTGCGCGAGGTTGGCGAGCGAGATTTCCACCCAGGTCGGGCGGGATGACGACGGCTGTATCATGCGGGCATCAACCTTCGCGGAATTTGTCTTCAAACTTGGTGAGTTGTTTGAGGAAGACCAACTCGACCGCCCCGGTCGGGCCGTTGCGCTGTTTGCCAATAATAATTTCAGCGATGTTCTGCTTCTCGGTTTCGGGTTTGTAGTAGTCCTCGCGGTAAATGAACATCACGACGTCGGCGTCCTGCTCGATGCTGCCCGATTCACGCAAATCTGAAAGCTGCGGACGGCTGCCCGTGCGTTGTTCCGGCGCGCGCGAAAGCTGCGAAAGCGCGATCAGCGGGACATTCAATTCCTTGGCCAGCATCTTCAGTTCGCGCGAAATTTGGGAAACTTCCTGTTGGCGCGATTCGATGCGCCCGCGCCCGCTCATCAACTGCAAGTAATCAATCACGATCAAGTCGAGCGATTTCTGCTCATTTTTCAAGCGGCGGGCTTTGGCGCGCATTTCCAGCACGGACATGCCCGGCGTGTCATCCAGAAAAACCTTAGCCTCTGAAAGCTCGCCCACGGCCAGTGCGAGTTTGCGCCAGTCATCTTTGCTGAGCATCCCACTGCGCAAGCGGTGCGCGTCAATGCGCGCTTGCGAACAGAGCATGCGGTTGACCAACTGCTCCTTGCTCATTTCCAGCGAGAAGACGCCGACGACGGCCTTTTGGCCGTGATGTTGCACGCGCAGTGCGGCGTTTTGCGCGACGTTCAAACAAAACGCCGTTTTGCCCATCGAAGGCCGCGCCGCAACGATAATCAAATCGCCGCGCTGCAAGCCTGAAGTCATGTAATCGAGATCGGTAAAGCCCGTCGCGATGCCGGTGATCAATTGGCCGCGCCCGGCAATCTCTTCGATGTGTTTGAGCTGGCTTTCGGCGACTTCGCTGAGCGGCGTGAAGCCTTGTTTGATGCGGTCTTCGGCGATGCCGAGGATCAGGCGTTCGGCTTGATCGAGGATGAGTTCCGGCTCCTCCTCTTCGTCAAAGGCCATCGTCATCACCTGACTGGCGGCGTGAATCAGCCGCCGCAGCGTGGACTTGCCTTTGGTGATGCGCGTGTAATTGTCCAGGTTCGAGAAACGCGGCACACCATCGAACAGCGAGGCGATATACGCCGCGCCGCCAACCTGCTCCAATTCGCCCGCGCGCCGCAATTCCTCCTGCAAGGTGATCGGATCAATCGCCCGGCCCTGCTCATACAGGTAAATCATCTTTTCGTAGATGCGTTTGTGCGAAGGCAGGAAGAAATCATCCGGCTTGAGTCGTTCGGCAGCCTGGTTGATGGTGGAATTGTCGAGCAGAATCACGCCGAGGATCAGCCGTTCGGCCTCGACGTTATTGGGCATCTGTTTGTCTAAGGCAGCATCGCCTCTGCGGTCAGCCATAATGTTTTGTCTTGAATGAAGGTGATCTGAAAGCGATGTGCATCTTATGCGGAACCGGAGACTGGCTCAAGCTACGCGGAAGAATCGAGTGCGGCAGGCGAATTCATCAAGCCAACTCCGCTGCACCATCTTTTTGCCGTGAGCGATAGATGAAATTGGCCCGGCCAAAGCGCACCTCGCAACCGTCTTCCAGCCGCATCTCTTTAATGCGTTTGCCGTTGACGAAGGTGCCATTGCTGCTTTCCTGATCAAACAGATAGTAATGGTCGTCTTCCACCAACAGGCGAGCGTGGCGTTTGGAAACCGAAGGATGTTCGATCACAAAGGCATTGTTGAGCGTGCGGCCCACAAAGACTTCGTCGCGGTTGAGGATGAAGGCGATGCGTTCGTCGCCATCTTGCGTGACCGAAACGAAATGCGGGCGGTTGTCCAGATTCTCGCGCGCGGGGATGCGAATGTTGGCGCCGCAGCGTGTGCAGAATTTCGCGCCGGGTCGTTGCGGCTCGCTGCACACCGGGCAAAGCTCCAGCTCTTCAGGGTCAGGAATCAGCACGCCGCAGCGCGGGCACGGCATCCCGGCTTTGCCTTTCGCGCCGCATTGCTGGCAATAGCGGCGCGTCGGCATCAGCAAGGTGCCTTCGCGGTGCGGCGAGGTGTCGGCGTGATACTTGATGCGCGTGCGCACCCAGAAAAACAGCGCCATCATCGTGCCGACCAGCAGGGCAAAAAAGATCAAGTGGATTTTGGTCGCGCCTTCCAGCAGCGTGTCGAACAGCGCGTGCAGCAACGCGGCGATCAACCAGCCCCTGACCAAAATGGGCGCGCGTTCGCTGACGAGATTGGGTTTGGTTTTGGCCTGGCAAAGCGCCAGCCCCCAGATGGCCGAAAACAACGCGTGGCCGGGATTGGAAAGCGAGCCGCGCAACCAGACGAGCATGGGATTGTTCTGCGCGATGTAAACGATGTTTTCGACGGCGGCAAAACCTAAGGCGGCAGAGGCGCTGTAAATCACGCCGTCCAACGGCTCATCGAATTCGGGCTGCCGGTAGGCGTAAACCCAGACCATCAACATCTTGATCGCTTCCTCGACCGGGCCGACGACGCAGAAGAAAACCAGAATGTGCGAGATTTGCGTCTCACCCGCGAACAGATAAAACGCTTTCTGGCCGATGACATTCAGAAAGAGGGCGGGAATGGTGGCGAGCGATCCCAGCAGAAAGGTGACCGCAATCAGCTTGAACGGCGGACGCTTGTAGCGGCTGTGCGTATAGAAATACACCAGCCACACCACGCATGGCAGCAAGGAAATCAGAGGGATGAAGATGAGTTGCTGAAGGTCAGACATTCGATTGCGGATTGCAGATTGCAGATGGCAGATGGCAGACACAGCAAAACACAACCACAGTGGCGGCCTCGCTCAATCCGCAATCCGCAATCTGCAATCCGCAATCATTCAAGGCTCTTCCGCTTCAAAATCACGAGCGTCAGATCGTCTACGCTCTTGGCTTTGCCCACGAATTTTTGCAGCGCATCGTCAATGCGGTCGCGCAAGCCAGCGGCGGTGCGACCACGATTGCGTTGCACGATCTCGATCAAACGCGCCTCGCCGAATTCTTCGCCCGCTTCGTCCTGGCTTTCGGTCACGCCATCGGAATAGATCACCAGCACATCACCGGGTTCGAGGTGCGCCATGCCTTCGTGATAATCACCAAAGGGCGTGATGCCGACCGGGAAGCCGCCGATGTCGAGCGTGGTGATTTCGCCGCTTGTGCGTACCAATAACGGCGAATTATGACCGCCGTTGATGTAAGTCAGTTGATGCGTGCGCGGATCGAGTTCGCTGTAAAACAGCGTGACATAACGATTCGAGGGCGTGTTGTCGTAAATGTATTGGTTGATCTCGGTGACGATTTCGCTCGGCGCCAGCCGCGTCGTGCATTGCGCGCGCACCGCCGCGTGGATTGAAGACATCAAGAGCGCCGCGCCCGTGCCTTTGCCCGAAACATCGCCCAGTGCAATCACGATGCGCCCGTCGCGTTTCTGGATAAAGTCGTAATAATCGCCGCCGACTTCGTAACAAGGGAAACTGACGCCCATCAAATCATAGCCGTTGATGGCGGGCGGCGCTGCCGGGTGCAGCCGCAACTGAATTTCACTGGCGACCGCCAGTTCATTGGCCAAACGCTTCTGTTCGGCTTGCACATCCAGCAGGCGCACGTTCTCGATGCGGATGGCCGCGACCCCGGCAATCAGCGTCAGCAATTCCAAATCGCGTTTGGTAAAACGATTGCTGTGCAGCGGGCTGTCCACGTAAACCATCCCCAAGACGCGCTCTTCGATGGCGAGCGGGACAGCCATGATCGAACGGATGCCGCCGAGCATGATGGATTGATTGGCGGCAAAGCGCGGATCGTGTTGCGCGTCGGAGGTCAGCAGCGCTTTGCGTTGTTGCAAAACCTGCTCGGTAATCGAGCGGCTCAACGAAACCTCGGTGCTGTTATCGCCGCCGCTTGTTTTTTGCGCTTTGCAGACCAACTCTGCCGCGCCAATTTTGGCCGGCTCATTCTTTTTGCCTTCTGGCGTTTCCAGCAACATCACGTAGCCCCGGTCGGCCCGAATCGCCTGAAAGACGCAATCCAGCACTTGCGACAAGGTATCGTCCAGCGAGAGCGGCGTGAGCAAGGTCACACTGACGCGGCTGATGAGCGCGAGGGTGTCGTCCTGCTGCGTGATGATCTGGGCGCTAGGTTGGCTAATCGGTTGCTGAATGGCTTGCGCAATCAGCGTCTGATGGCTGCTGTCAATCGTGGTCAGCAGATTGGCTTGCGAATTGCTGACCGTGCCCGCGATGGTGACTTCGGTTTCCGATGGAGTGTAACTGTCGGCCAACAGAATTTGCGTGCGCCCCTTGGTGCGCGTGGTGTCGGCGCGATCATTGAATTCGATGGCGGTCTCGCCGATGCGAATCACGTCACCGTCTTTCAACATCACCGGCACCGTCATGCGTACATCATTGAGCAAGGTGCCGTTGGCGCTACCCAGATCGCTGAGCCAGAAGCTGTCGCCCCGGCTGCGCACTTCGGCGTGCAGGCGCGAGGCGAAAGGGTCTTCGACACAGAGATCGTTGCGCGCAGAACGGCCAATCGTGATGCGCGAGCGATTCAATTCGGCGACTGAATCCCCGCCCGAAGGGGAAACTCTGACGATCAGACGCGGCATAGTGGGAGTAAATCAAAAGGCAAAAATCAAAAAGCAAAAATCAAAAGGGCGGCTTACAAGACTCCGATCATTCAATCACACTAAACTTTGCCTTTTGATTTTTGCCTTTTTGCTTGCTTGGATTTTGCCTTTTGCCTTTCTAACTACGGTTCCTGAAAACTGTTTTGATAGCCTTTGCCCGCAGCATTCTCTTTGCGCGCTTCGGGCTGTTTCGTTTTATCCGCCTGCACGGAGTTGAGCAATTCCTTCTGCTGCCGCTCGTTTTCCTTGCGCGCGGCCTTTTCCGTATCTCTGGCCCCGCTCTGGGAAGTGCCGGCATAGATGCCGCTATCGCACTTCTTGTAATACTCATACGCCTTACCGGGCTGCCCAAGCCCGCGATACGAACTGCCGAGAAAATAGTAAAGGTCTTTGTCACCCGGGGTCAGTTTGACGGCCTGTTGCAATTCGGCAACCGCCGCGCTGAATTCGCGGATGTTCATATAGCGCAACCCCAGTTCCTTGTGATGCGATGCCGCCACGTGCGGGTCGGGCGGTTCAAGCGGACGGACTGGATTCCAATTCAGCGCGGCCCGCGCGCCCGGCGCGGCAAAGGGGTTTTGGGCCACCAACGCTACCTGGGAGCGATTCGTCGCGCTGGGCGGCAGCACTGGCCCAACACGCTTTTGCCCGGCCACACGGCGCGGCCGCGTGGGGAAAGGCGTGCTGCTCGCCAAAGCGTTCAGCCCCAGCGTGCCTTCAATTTCTTCGATGGCTTCCAGCGCGCGGCTGGCTTCGGGGCTGTTGTGATTGAGCGAGATGATGCGTTGATATTGTGAGCGCGCTTCGTTGACGTTGCCTTTGGCGCGGTGCAAATCAGCGACCTTGAGCCGGGCGCTTAAATTCTCCGGCGAGATTTTGAGCAAGCCATCATAAGCCCTGAGCGCATCATCCGGGCGGCCAGAGCTTTCCAGCGTTTCAGCCAGCAACTGGCGCGGCTCGGTTTGATCGGGTTTCAATTCAATCGCCTTGTTCAGATTTTCTGCCGCTTGCTCCATCTGCCCAGTTTGCCGGGCCTGTTCGGCGACCTGCACAAGTTTGACGACTTCATCGTCGGTCGAAAGCAGGTTGCGCTGTTGCGCGCCGGCATTCAATTGCTGCGCGCGTTGATTGCGGTAGAAATAGACGCCGCTGCCTAACAGCAAAAGGCCCAACACCGCCGCCGCCATGCGAATATAAAAGCCAGCCTGCGGATGTTCGCGCAAGCCCGAAGCCTCGGCCACCGCCGAAGACGCCGACATCGAGAGCTTGCCGGTATTCGAGACCAGGCTGGACAGCGCACCTGAATTGCGGCCCGCATTGCGCGGCAAGGGTGCGGTGCGCACGCGCGGCGCAGCGTTCAAGGCTCCCGAATTACGCGCGCCGCCGCCCACGCCGGTTTCGCTTTGTCCGGCAGCTTGCGCCAGCCGTTGCGAGAGCGTGCTGCTCACGGCCTGTTTGATTTGGCGGGCGTCTTCTTCTTGGAGTTGTTCGATGCGTTTCGCTTCGCGCATTTGCCCCGTTGACTCAGCCGGAGTTTGCAGCGGCACTTGCATCTCGGCAGTGCCCGCTTTGGGTAACTCGCCTGTGCGCGCCTTACCTTGCTCAGCAGATTTTTGAGCAGTTTCTTTCTCCGCCGACCTGGCAGGCGGGGTGGATGCGGTGACAATCCGCAATTGCGGCTTAGAGGGCGAACTGGCACTCGCGGCGGCGCGGCCTGATGCAGCCCGGCCCGTCGCGGCTTGATTCGATGAGGTTGCTGAAGTTGAAGATTTAAGGCTCGACTGTGTGGCAGCCGGTTTGGCGGTTTGGCCATTCAGATCAATACCGCATTGGCGGCAGAACCGGGCCTTGGCGCCGTTGGCTGCTCCACAACTCCCACAATAAATGACAGTCATTGCTCACATCCCCACGGAAAATCCGAAGTTTGATTTTGTTGTACAAGCGCAGCTTCATACGGCGAAGCTGCGTGGGGCACAGCTTAATCATTCGTTGTCTGCCAAGCTCAGCCAGCCTCACACTAGAGCATCAACAAATTGACCTCCACGCTGACTGCACGGCCATTCCATCAATTCGGCAATGGACGCCGTTTGGCACTCTTCTAATCGCGTTCGAGCCGGAGGCGTTCCGGTGGGGGAACGACGCTATGCATCTGTTTATTCAACGGCTCGTCATCATTGCACGATTGACCGTGTGTCGCAACTCTACTGGAACTGCAAACTGACAAAAGGTGATTCCGGTACAAATTAAAGCATCCGCGTGCAAGTTTTGTCTGAGGTCACGACCAAGACATCAGCGATTTGTGACTCAAAATGAAGGCGTCGCAACCTTCATTCTTTCCCTAATTCTTTGACGACGAGCGTGCCCGCCAATTTATCGTGCCAGCCTTGTTGCTTGGCATCCCAAAGCGCCCAAAGCAGCCCTAAACCGCCACAAAGTAACGCCAGCGGATAACCGACGAAATGCCGCAACGCGAGAGCACGAAAATCCAGCGGGCGTCCATCCGTGCGAATCACCCGGATGCCGATAAAGCGTTTGCCAAACGTCTGGCCCTCCGGTTCGGCGTAATAAACCAAATTCAAAAACAGCACGATGGCCGTCAACAAATAGCCGATCAGCAAGATCACATTGGCCGCCTCGGGCAATTCCCAGCGGCGTTTTAGGTAGTAAGCCACCAGCACAGTAAGCGCCAGTACCAGTAACGTTAAGATGTAATCCAGCAAAAACGCGCCGCAACGCAAGCCGATGCTCGCCAAGGCGACTTGTTTTTTGCCGGGCACGGCAGGCGGGTAAGAAAAATCTGTCGCCACCGCCGGGCTTATGGGTGACCTAGACATGCGAGGAGCGTTGGGAGTTTGGGGCATGCAGTAATTGTCAGTCGCGCACGAGCGCAGGGTTTTCCACCTGCGTGCGCTGTCAAAGGCAGGCCGGTAGGGGTTCGCGTAACGTACCTACCTGAGTTTCACGCTGCCAGACGATAAAGGGAAAATGAGCCGCTCGTTGTGCGCGTGACTGGTGCTTTAGGAAACCACGAATTTGAGCATGGTTTCGCCCAGCTTTAATTCATCGCCACTCATCAACGCGTGCAATTGGCCCTGCGGCAACTTGAGTTTGCCATTGATAAAGGTGCCATTGGCGCTGCCCAGGTCTTCGATAAAAAACTGGCTTTCGCGGGCGATGATCTTGGCGTGACGGCGCGAAACGCGCGCGGCTGGATCGTATTTCGACAAATCCACTTCAGGACGTATGCCGCGGTTGGGATCAACACGCCCAATCAGGCTTTCGCCCTCGGCGTTGAGCATAAACTGGACGTTCATTTCGCTCGTGCCCAACACGACCAGCTTCGCCGTCGAGCGCTGGCGGTGCCCGCAATAGGCGCAGAAAAGATCGCCCGGCGCCAATTCACGCCCGCAGTTGGTGCACGTTTGCAGCGGCGCGGGCGGCGCGGAATAGTCCATCTGGCGGATGAGCGGGGCGTGACCCTGCATACGGCGCAGGTGTTCGACCAGTTCATCGCCAAAGGCTTTGGCCGACGCAAAACGGTTTTCCGGTTTGTATTCGACCGAGCGGCAGAGCAACTCTTCCATCTCGGGCGTGATTTCGGGATTGACCTGACGCGGTTTCGGGTTCTTGGCAAAATCGAAGATCAGCAGCGGATTGTCCTGCGGGTCTTGCCCCGTCAGCAGGTGAAACATCGTCGCGCCCAGGCTGTAAATATCCGAACGCGCTTCGACATTCCCAGCGAACAACTCCGGCGGCGCGTACCCCATTGTCCCGATGGCCGTCACGCCCTTAACGGTCGGCGCCACAAACCGCGCGATGCCGAAATCCACGAGCATAATGCGATTGGTGCGCGCGTCCACCATCAGGTTCGCCGGTTTCAGATCGCGATAAATGATCGGCGGATTTTGCGAGTGGATGTAATCGAGCACGTCGCAAATCTCGATAGCCCATTTGCTGACCGTCAGTTCATCCAGCTTGCCCCCGGCGGCGCGCTGCCGCGCGGCCAGATCGCCGCCGTCAATGAACTTCATGACCAGGTAATAGCGCCCGCGCGCCGTGTCGAAAAAGTATTGTAGGATGGTCGGAATCGAGGGGTGATCGAGTTGGGCGAGCAACTCGGCTTCGCGTTTGAAGTCGTCAATCGCCTTCGTGCGCGCCGAATCGTCGGCGAACATCTCGATCATTTCTTTGACCGCGACCTTGCGGTTGGCGAGGTTCTGGTCTTCCGCCATATAGACCGACCCCATGCCGCCGCCGCCAATGCGCCGCACGATCTTGTACCGGTCGGCCAACAACGTGCCGGGCGGAAGTTGTATGCCTGCCGTGTTATTGCCGGATGCGTTCATACTCAGGTGTGACGTTCGCCCATCTCCTGTTACACCCCCCGTGCCCAAAATGCGGGACGGCGGCGGCGGCGCTGCTGCCAACTCCTGGGGCCATCCGCATTCGCCGCAAAACGGATCACCGGCTGTGGTGGGCTGGCCACATTCGGGACAGAATGGCATAACCAAACCGAAAAAGTTGAAAGCTCAAAACAAAAGCTGAAAGCAGGGTTGCGGTTTCGCAAAATCCGAGTCGGAGGCTCGACTTTCAGCTATTCAGGACAAATTTCAAAAACGTTTTTCCCACGATAATCTCGTCGCCATTTTTCAGGGGTTGCTTATTGCCGGGCAACAAGCGGGCGCCGCGATTAACAAAAGTACCATTGGTGCTGCCCAGATCTTCAATCGTGAATTGACTGTTCAGAAATTGAATGCGTGCATGGCGGCGCGAGACTTTCGCTTCGGGATCATCCTGATCCAAATCCACATCCGGGAAAATGCCGCCGTCGGCATCCCAGCGTCCGATCAGCGCTTCGTCGCCGGCCAGCGCAAACTCTTTGCCGAGTTTGCCGCCGCGTTGAATAACCAATTTGGCGCGTACCATAGACGTTCCCTCTGCCACTGAAACTGAGGTCGCATGCAAAGCCCCAGTTGAACCTTTAACCACGCTGGTCGCATTAGCCGCACTGTTGACGGCCGTTTGATTCCCAACACTCGCCTGATTCCCCAACGCTGACACCAGCTTCGGCGGCGTCGGGCGAGCAGGCGGCGCGCTCGCGATCACCGGGGCAGCCGGGGCGACTTTGGGCGGCGGCGCCGTGTAGGGAGTCGCGGGTTTCGGCGTCACACTCTCGTGCACGAAACTGGGCGGGGGCGGGGGCACGAATTGCGGCGGAGGCGGTGCCGCAGACGGTTGCGCCAGTACCGCAAGCACCGAGGGCGTAGCACTTAATTTTGCGCCGCATTCATCGCAATACTCCGACCCATCCAGATTATCGGTGCTGCACTGCTGACATCTGATCATATCTCGTTTGCCTCCGCTTCAAGGCAACTGCACCTTCGTAAAATGCCCGGTTGATATGCCCGGTTGGGATGCTTGATTGAATGCGTTAAGAGTGGTTCAAGCTAACGGCGAGATGCCATAGCCATTCAAGAGTACAAACGCACAGAGTAAATCGCGCGTGCAAATCACATTTGCTTACATCTGCCCTTGCTGCTCACTAGACAACCACCTAAGGCATTCTACAACGGCTCATTATGCTTATGTCAGAATTGTTTGCAACCGTTCGGCCCGGCAAATTGCTTTGCTTTCGACGCATCTGTTACCATCCGCAGGCTTGTGACCGTCATTTCCAATGAGACCTTTATGCCAAATCGCATCCACTTCCTGCTTTTTCTAGCGGCGCTCGCGGTCGCTCTCTCCTGCGGCACACGCACGCCGACCCGCGTGCCCGCCGGAACGCCGCCTGCCAGTCTGGATGTCAAACACATCCGCGAACTCTTGCAACACGTCGCGGGCGCCGACCTGAAACCGGCACAAGTCGAAATCAAAAGCATTGCGCCCGGCACCGGCAACGACAATGCCGTCGTCGAAGCACGCATCGAAACGGCGTTTCGGTTGCAGCGCGAGAACGGTGCTTGGAAAGTTGCCGAAGTGCGGTTGGGCGACCGCCAATGGGAATCTCTCGACTTAGTTGAAGCCGCAGTGCAGCACGAAAAAGAACGCCGCACCACGGGGTTGTTGCAACGGCTGGCCGAGGGACTGGAGGCTTACCGGCGTGAAAAGGGCCAGTTTGTCGCCACTGAAGACGTCAGTGTGCTGCTCGACCATTTGGCGCCGCGTTATCTTGGCAATCCGCTACGCTTCGATTGGTGGGGCTCACAGTTCGTCTATCACGGCACACCTTCGAGCTATCAACTGCTTTCCGCCGGCCCCGACCGCAAGCCCGGCACCAGCGACGATTTGGTGGTTCGTAGCCAATGAACTGTCGTCCTGAAAACTACTAACCCCTCTGCATGGACATGCAATACGTTTCTGTCGAAGACCAAAAAAGGATTGCCCAAACCTATCGCACAACCGTGATCATTGTGTTGGCCTTTTGTTTTACGCCCCTGTTATTGGTTGGACTGGGATATTTCATTGGCGCCAAGGGCGGCGCGATTCGGGATGCGGAAACCTACCTGCTGATGACCAAAGTGGCCTATAGCGGCGCCTTGATTGCCGGGCTGGCGGTGGTGGCTTTGCGGCGTTTCTGGATGAGTTTTATGCGCGGCGTTGCGAACTCAGTGCCCGCCACGTTAAGCAAGCTGCGCATACTGGCTCTGCTCAGTGCGGGTTTAGGCGAAGTGGTGGCCATTATTGGGTTCATTGCGTTTTCGTTGTCGGGTGATTATCAGTTTTGCTGGCGGTTAGGTGTCGTCGGTCTGCTATTGATGCTGTATGGCTTTCCGCGTCGCTGGGAGTGGGAGCGGCTGTTAGCGGCGCGCGCGCAAGCCTAAGCGCCCGCGCCGTTCACTGGATTTGAGGTGAAGATGTCTCAGAATGATTTGAAGATGTGCCAAACTTGTCGCGCGCTAATTCCGGCCAACGCGCCGCGTTGCGAGATGTGCGGCGCAGAGGGCCATTACGCCGCACGCGCGCGCGGTACGGAAAGCGAAACCTTTGGCCTCTTTGCCCATTGGCCAGTGACGACCTTATTGCTGACTGCCAATGTTGTGATTTATGCGTTGGCGCTGCTTTATCAAATGCAACTCTTCACGCAAGCGGGTGAAGCACAAAGCTTCTCGCTCACACCTTACCCGTATGTGAACGAACTCTTCGGCTCCTCGCTGCCAAACATCCGGCAAACAGGCGAATGGTGGCGCTTGCTGGCTTCCTGTTTTCTGCACGGCGGGCCGATTCACCTGCTCTTTAATAGCATGGCGCTGATTCAGGCGGGCCGTCTCGCTGAAGAAGTTTACGGCCGTGCCCAATACATTTGTCTGTATGTGGTCACGGGAGTTGCTGGCAATTATCTCGCGATTATGTTCGGTTCGCGGGTGGTCGGCGCGTCGGGCGCCATCTTCGGCCTGATTGCCGCGTTGGCCATCTATGGCTATCGACATTCCAACAGCGCTTTGCGGAAGGATATGATGTATTGGTTGATGTACGGGCTGGCGATGAGTTTTCTCCCGGGCATCAGCATGGCCGCGCACATGGGTGGCGCGGTCGCCGGGGCCGCGCTGGCCTTTGTCTTGCCGGATCAGGAACATTTGCGCAAAAGCTTCACCCGCACTCGTCTCGCCCAAGCCTTCGGGCTGGTGGCTGGCTTAATGATCCTGATGACAGCCGTCATCGCCGGGCGTAATGTCTTAGGGCAAAGCGAAGCGCGAAAAATCAGAAGCGGGGCGGATCAGGTTTATTCGGTTTGGGTGAGCCATCTGAACTTGGGCACATATCTGAAGCTGGCCTTGCAACAGGCCGCCCCGCAATCCGCCCATCCAAATGAGCCTGAGTTGGCAGTGCTGCTAAAAGATATAGATCAAATGCAAAAGGCTTTGTGCAGCGACATTGGGGCGTTTGAACGCTTGCCTGCGGACGATGCGGCTAGCGCGCAATTGCAGCAGCGCGTGGCGCATCACTTACGCGCGCGGTGTAACCAAGCCGGTGCTGCTGAAGCGCCGAAAACCGAGGCGGAATTACAAGCGAGTCTCAATGCGTATCAGGTACAGGATCAAGAGTTGAGGCAAATCATGAAAGAGTACGATCAATGGCTGGCCGAAAAGGCCGCGACCTTGCACGTGCCGTTAGAAAGACTAAAACCGCAACTGGTGGAAAAAGACGAAGCGCCAGAGGCCAAGCGGTAGAGTTGAGGGAATTTTGATGTCAAACCAAAAACTGCTTACGGCTGTGCGTGTTTTATTCATGATGCTGGCATTCAAGCTTGGCCCCCACAGCAGCACCTTCGCGCAAGGCAGTCCGCCGCCCACTACTCCGCCTCTGCCAACACAACGCGCCGGTACCGACAACCCGCGCCAACAAGCCTTTCTGCGGTTTATGGAAGCGCGCCGTCTCAAAGCCGAAGCCTTGCGCCGCCGTGAAGACAAACTGATTGATCAGGCCATCGAGGCTTACCGCGACACCATCTGGCTCGATCCGCAAGCCGCCGAACCGCGCGTAGACCTGGGCGAACTCTATCTGTTCGCCAAAGGCGATCAACGTTCTGCCGAACGCGAAGCCGTCGAGGCGATCAAACGCGACGCCAATTGCGTCGGCGCGCATTTGCTGCTGGCGCGGCTCTCCATCGCGGTTATCAAGCTCGAAAACCAAAGCCAGCAACAAGTCGCGACCCAGCTTGAACGCGCCGCGCGCGAGTATGAAACTGTCGTCAAACTCGATTCCAACAGCGCCGAAGCCTGGGCCTTGCTGGCGGAGCTGTATGGCATGAAAAACGACGCCGCCAACCAGTTGCACGCGCTGGAACGTTGGGCCAGTGCCCCGTTACCGAGCGAGCAAAACTTTTATTACTGGCTGGCCAACAGCGAACTCACGCCCGACCGGGCCTTCGCCCAATTGTCACAGGCCTATTTACGTCAGAGCCGCAATCGCGAAGCGCTGGACGCCGCGCGCCGCGCCTATGAATTTGATCCTGAAAACAATGAGTACGGACGCAACCTGATTTTGGCCATCCGCGCGGCCAACAAGATTGGCGAGGAATTAAAACTGTATGCGCGCCTCTCAAAAACTGCGCCGAGCGCCGCGTTGGAAATCGGCTATGCCACCGCGTTGATCCGCGCGGGCAAATATGCGGAGGCTGTCGAGAAGCTGCGCGAACGTGTCAAAGGCGAGAATGCCAACACCAGCCTGATTGAGTTATTGGCCACCGCCCAACGTCGCGGTGGGCAACGTGCCGCCGCCGCCGATACGTTAAAAGCTGGTCTCACGCGCGCTGAAGCCAATGCCCGCCCCGGTTTCATGCTTGAACTCGCTGACACTTACGAAGAATTGGGACGCAACGACGAGGCGCTGGCGCAATACGAACAGCTTTACGAAGCGCTAATCGCCAAAGGTCCGGTCAATGACCAAACCAGCGGCCTTTTCAATCACGTTGTCGGCAAGATGGCCCGGCTCTTACGCCGCAGTGGCAACCAAGCCAGGCTGCAAGCCTTGCTTACGCGCGCACGGCGTTCGCTTGATGAACAGAACCCGCTGATCGAATCACTCACCATCGAAAGCTTGCGTGAAGAAGGCAAGCGCCGCGAAGCCCTGGAACTGACGCGCGCGACTATCCGCCGCGCGCCCGAAGACCGCAGCCTGCGCCTGACCGAAGTGCTGATACTGAGCGAGTTGAAAAGCTACCAAGAAAGCACCGACCTGCTGCGCGGCATGCTGACGGGCCAGTCTGAACGCGCCGCCGAAGACGCCAACGTTTACCTGATCCTCAGCAATGTGCAGATGCAGGCCAGCCAATTCAAGGACGCCGAGGCCTCTGCGCGCAAGGCGCTGGAACTCAATCCCGGCGATGGCGATGCGTTGTTGCAACTCAGTTCGGTGCTTGATCGTGCCGGTCAGCATGAAGAATCCGAGAAGCTGCTGCGCGACTTGCTCGAACGCGAACCGGACAACGCCACCGTGCTCAACAATCTGGGCTATTTTCTGGTCGAGCGCGGACAACGGTTGCCCGAAGCGCTGGCGCTGATCGAACGCGCGGTCGCCATCGAACCGCTCAACGGCAGCTTCCTCGACAGTCTGGGCTGGACGCAATACAAACTCGGCAATGCTGAAAAGGCGCGCGCGAGTATTTGGAAAAAGCGCTCTTGCAATCCCGCCGCAATCCTACCCTGCACGAACATCTGGGCGATGTGCTGCACAAACTCGGCAAGCTGGCCGAAGCCCGCCGCGCCTGGGAAAAGGCGCTGGAATACACCTTAGAAGCAGACGAAACGGCGCGGCTAAAGAGCAAGTTGCGGGATGCCCGCTAAGCCGGAGTTCAGGCCTGAGAGTTTGATGTTACTGACACTACCATCCTTCGCAAAAATCAACTGGACGCTGGAAATCCTGGGCAAACGGCCCGACGGCTATCACGAACTGCGCACCTTGCTGCAAACGCTCAGCGTCGGCGACGAACTGACGTTTGAATTGATTGAACACGGCATTGAATTGCACAGCACGCATCCCGCCTTACCGCTAGATGAAACCAATTTGATTTATCGTGCGGCGCGATCACTCGCGCAATTTACGAACTGCCACAAAGGCGTGCGGGTTACAGTCGACAAACAATTGCCAATGGCTGCGGGGCTAGGCGGTGGCAGCAGCAACGCCGCGGTGACGTTTTTGGCGTTGCTCACACTTTGGGACTTGCAGATCGAACCGCACGAATTGTTTCGCCTGGGCGCACAATTGGGCGCCGATGTGCCATTCTTTTTTATCGGCGGCACCTGCATCGGCGTCGGGCGCGGAGACGAGGTTTACCCAACGGCGGAAATCGAGGCCGAGCATTTGTTGCTGGTGAACGCGGGCATCGCCGTCCCGACGCGCGAAGTGTATGGCAACCTGCCGCCTGAGTTGACAAACCCAGGGGCCGTCACTAATATCCCGGCTTCTTTGCGGGCCGCTTATGACGCCATGAGCAATAGGCAAGCCCCTTCCGGCAGGTTTTCACCGGCCTTGCACAATGATTTGGAAAACCCTGTGCTGACGCGCCATCCGTTGCTGGCTGAGCTTAAGCAGCGATTGTTGGCGCACGGTGCGCGCGGGGCCTTGATGTCGGGCAGCGGTTCGACGTTTTTTGCGCTCTTTGACAGTGAAGCGGCACGCGCCACCGCTCAACAGGATTTTATCGCCGAAGGTTGGTGGTGCGCCCCGGCGCGCACGCTAAACCGTAGCGCGTATCGCCAGGCTATGCAGTTGACTTAAGCAAATAACGCACGGGATTTGCGCTTGCCAAGCGCACGGTTGACCGGTATTCTCACGGGCGTTCGAACGCTGCACAATTTTGAAACAGTTATTGCTGGGGAGTCGCCAAGTGGTAAGGCAGCGGCCTTTGGAGCCGCCATTCGAAGGTTCGAATCCTTCCTCCCCAGCCATTCTTTTGTATGGGTCTCGCCTGCTGATCGAAATCCTAAAAGCATAAAGCTGTAAAGTTCTGTAGAGGGGGGAGAAGCTTGAAGAGCTTACAGATATTCTCCGGCAACGCCCATCGCACGTTGGCCGAGGAGATCTGCCAATACCTGGAATTGCCGCTCGGCAGCGCGAATGCGACGCGCTTCCCTGATGGCGAGTTCAATTTCCAGATTATGGAAAACGTGCGTGGCAGCGATGTTTTCATCGTGCAACCGACCTGTCCGCCGGTTGATGCCAACGTGATGGAATTGCTGATTATGACGGACGCCTTCCGGCGTTCGTCGGCGGATCGCATCACGGCGGTGATTCCCTATTACGGTTACGGACGCGGCGACAAGAAAGACAGACCGCGCATTCCGATCTCGGCGAAACTGGTCGCCAACCTGCTGGTGATGGCGGGGATCAATCGCATTCTGACGATTGATCTGCACGCGCCGCAGATTCAGGGCTTCTTTGATATTCCGGTGGATCACCTGTTCGCCGCGCCGTTGATGATCAAATACTTCGCGGAACACCCGATTGAAGATTTGATCGTCGTAGCGCCCGATCCGGGTGGGGCCGAACGCGCGCGGGCTTATGCCAAACGTTTGAACGCCGATTTCGGCATCGTGGACAAGCGGCGCGATAAATCGCAACCCGGCCACGCCGAAGCCGAAGTCATGCACGTCATCGGCAATGTCGAAGGCCGCAACGCCCTGATCGTTGACGATATGGTTGACACCGCCGGGACGCTGACTAAAGTCGCCGAAGCGTTATCGAAAAAAGGCGCGAAGCGGGTTTTGACCAGTTGCGTGCACGCGGTGCTGTCTGGCAATGCGATTGAGCGCATTGAAAAGTCACCGCTTGAAAAGGTGGTGATCACGAACACGATGCCGCGCAAGGAGGCTTGTGCTGAGCCTTTCTTTGAATGCCTGAGCGTCGCGCCGATGCTGGGCGAGGCGATCCGTTCGATTCACGAAGAGTCATCGGTGAGCCGCCTGTTTATCTGATTACTTGATGCGGTGTCAGTAGCCCAACCGTCAGGGAGGGCCACCACCGCAAGCCAGCCCTCCCTGACGGTTGGGCTACTGACACAAAATCTCGTTGCTGAGATTGCAAGTGGAGTTTACGTCATGAGTTTTGATTCCGAGCTTTCCTTAACTGCGCAAGCGCGCACCGAAAGAGGCAAAAATGCCGCGCGCCGGTTGCGCGCCAAAGGGGAAATCCCCCTCACGGTCTATGGTGGCGGCGATCCCGCCAGCGGCACGGTCAACAAACGCGAACTGGGCGCTTTTCTGCGCGCGAATGGCCGCAACAAGATTTTCAATCTGAATCTGGACGGCGCGGCCACGGCGGTCAAGATTTCCGAGATGCAACTCGACCCGATCAAGGGCGTGCTGATTCATCTCGATTTGATGCGCATTTCGATGACCGAAAAGTCCGAGTTCGAATTGCCCATCAGAATCGTCGGCGAGTCTGAGGGAGTGAAGCTGTTCGGCGGCATTCTCGACTTTCCCACGCACTCGATCCGCGTGCGCTGCCTGCCGGGCGATTTGCCCGATACCATCGAGGTGGACGTGTCCAAGCTCGGTCTCGGCGGTCACATCGAAGTCCGGGATTTGCGACTGGGTGACGCGGTCGAAATCCGCACCCGCCCCGAACAAACCCTGGTCACTTGCGTGGCACCGGGCGCGGCTGAAGAAGCTCCGGCGGAAGCCGCTGCTGTGGCCGAACCCGAAGTCATCAAGAAGGGCAAGGGCGACGAGAAAGAGAAGAAGTAACGCTGGTGAAGTCGGAAGTCGGAATTGAGTAAGCAAAACTCCGACTTCCGACCTCTGACCTCTGACTTCGTATGTGGTTAGTCATTGGCCTGGGCAATCCCGGCGAGCAGTACGAATGGACGCGCCACAACGCCGGTTTCATGATCATTGATGAACTGGCGCGCCGCACCGGACAAACCGTCCGCGTGAAAGAGTGCCAGGCGCTGACCGCGCGCGCGCGCATTGGCGGCGTCGAAACCCTGCTGGTCAAGCCGCAAACGTTTATGAACCTGAGCGGCGTCGCGGTGGCCCAATTGAAAACCAAATACGAAGTCGCGGAGGCGGCCAACATTCTGGTCATCACGGATGATTTCGCCCTGCCCTTCGGCAAGTTGCGCGTCCGGCCCAGTGGTAGCGCGGGCGGGCATAACGGGTTGAAATCGTTGATCGCCAAGCTCAACACACAAGCCTTTCCGCGCTTGCGTCTGGGCATAGCGCCCGATCATCCGCTGAGTAACTCGGTTGATTTCGTCCTCTCCGAATTTTCGCGCCAAGAGCGCGAACCGCTCGCCACTCTGGTCGAGCAGGCGGCAGATGCCGTCGAAGTTCTTTTGACAAAGGGCGTCGCGGAAGCGATGAACCGTTATAACTGAGACTTCAGACTTCAGACTTCAGACTTCAGACCTCAGACGTTCTCACAAGCAAGTGCCGCTTGGCATTGTGAAGAAGGTCTGAGGTCTGAAGTCTGAAGTCTGAAGTCTGAGAGTTTCTCCTTGCTTGCCGCCAGCACGTCGGCAGGCTTTCACATCCATAAGGAGGAAACGCATTGAGAACATACGAAGTCTGTTTCATCGTCAACCCCAATACGGTTGAAGATGATCTGAAGAAACTCACTTCCCAAATCGAACAAGTCATCGCCGATAAAGGCGGCAAAGTCACCAAGGTTGACAACCTGGGCCGCAAAAAACTCGCCTACCCCATCGGTAAATTCGATGACGGCAATTACACCTTCATTTACCTCGAAGGCAGCGGCGGCGAAATTTACGAAGTCGAGCGCCGCCTGCGCGTCAATGACGCGGTCATCCGCCACATGACCGTGCGCACCGACGAAGACCTGAAACGCGCCGCCAAGATGAAGGCCAAGCGCAAAGGCGCCGCCGCCGCCGTTGGCCGCCGCAGCGACGACGATCTCGCAGACCTGCCGCTGACCGCCGAAGAGCGCGCCGCGTTGGAAGATATGTAAGAGGAAATGGAATTCGCTGTCTCCGCACAGCTTTTCACACAGAGGTCACACAAAGGTGAATCACTATGGCATTCAGAAACGATCAAGACGACGATAAAATGAGCCGCGGGCCGAAAGGCCGCCCCTCGCGCCGCCGCCGTGTCTCAAAACTCACGGCTGAGCGCATTGACTATATTGACTACAAGGACGTGAAGCTATTGCAAGCGTTCATCGCTGAGAATGGCAAAATCTTGCCGCGCCGCCTGTCGGGACTCTCGGCTTACCAGCAACGCAAGATCACCGAGGCAATCAAGCGCGCGCGCAACATTGCGCTCTTGCCCTACACGAAATACTAGGGGTCGGTGGCCGGTGGTCAGGGGTCAGGGGTCAGGGGTCAGGGGTCAGGGGTCAGGGGTCAGGGGTTGATTTAATAATCTGCCAACTGCCGACTGCCGACTGCCAACTGCCAACTGCCAACTGCCAACTGCCAACCGCCAACTGATCGTGGAGGATTTGAATCATGGCAATGATGGAAGTTTTGCTACGCACGGACGTAGACAACCTGGGCGCGCGCGGCGAAGTCGTCAAAGTGCGCGCCGGTTACGGCCGCAATTATTTGCTGCCGCAAGGGCTGGCCGTCCAGGCCACAGTCGCCAACGTCAGGCAGATCACCATGCAACGCAAGGCGCTGCTCAAAAAAGCGACCGAAGAAAAAGCGGTGGCCGAACAGCAAGCCGGCCTGCTCAAAGAAGTCACCCTCGTCTTTCACCGCAAGGTCGGCGAGCACGGCCTGCTTTACGGCTCCGTCACTTCTATGGATGTCGCCGAGGCTTTCGCCGCCCAGGACTTCGAGATTGATCGCAAACAGATCACCCTCAAAGACCCGATCAAAGAAACCGGCGAATACGAAGTCCCGGTCAAGCTCCACCACGAAGTCATCGCCAACGTCAAAGTGGTCGTGAAGAGCGAAGACGAAACCGCGGCTTAACCCGCTGCCAAACCTGGCAGAGGCTTGTTCAGGCGCGCGCTTGGCAGACTGAACAAGCCTCTCGCTTTCTTGCCGGCCCTTTGACGTAGCGAATTCATTCGCTACGTGACGTAACAAATGAATTCGCTACGACAAGGGGCATTGCAAACGCCCAAGTCCTGCGCGCCATGCCATTGCCATGGGAGGCCGCGTTTTGATTTCAGCTCCGCCCACAGAAATCACACGCCTGCTGGCCCGCATCCGCGCGGGCGATGCCGCCGCCCACGAACAACTCATCCCACTCGTCTATGACGAACTGCGCCGCCTCGCCCGGCATTACCTGCAACAAGAGCAACCGCCGCACACCCTGCAACCGACCGCGCTCGTCAACGAACTCTACCTGCGCCTGTTCAATCCACCCGGCAGCGCCGAGCCTGTCGAATGGCAAGACCGCAATCACTTCTTCGTCGTCGCCGCGCGCCAAATGCGCCGCCTGCTCGTAGACCACGCCCGCGCCAAACACGCCGCCAAACGCGACGGCGAGCGCCAGCGCGTCGAACTCACCGCCGCCGACGCCCACACCGCCCCACTTGATCTTGACCTGCTCGCCCTCAACCAAGCCCTCTCGCGCTTGGAAGCGGATCATCCCCGCGCCGCTCAAGTCATCGAACTGCGCTACTTCGCCGGCCTGACGGAAGCCGAAGCGGCTGAGGCGCTCGGCATTGGGCTGACGACGCTGAAACGGGAATGGGAGTTTGCGCGGGCGTGGTTGTTCCAACAACTGAGCGGTTGAACGGGACGGAACTCACGCTGCTTCAGCGGAAGCTCACCTGCACTAGATTGGCCGCCTGCCCATTGACCGATAGACTGACGTCCACCTGACCGCGCCCCGCCAAGCTGCGCGGCAGTTGCAGATTAACCTGATCCACGCCGATCAAACTACCTTGTGCTCCGGCAAACGACGCTGGCGCATTCACGCCACCAATGGTTGCCGTCACGGTAGCGAGGTTGCTGCGATTGCGGATACCCGTGCCATACAAGATCAAAAAGACCTGATCGGTGGCGACGCCGAGGTCAATGGGTACGGCTACAAACCGATTGGTCGCAGGATCGAAGTGCGCCAACGGCTCGAAACTTTGTGCGCCTCCGCTTTTGACACGTAGCACGAGCGCTGCGGGTAGACCGCGCCCACTGGCATTGGCGGTGAACAACGCAGGCACCACAGCGGCGAGTTGCGCCGTTCCGATAAAGGTTGCGCCAGAGTTGTTTATGATGGTTACCGTTGCCGCACCGGCGGCAAGACCCGGCGGCATTTGATAATTGACCTGCGTGGGCGAAACGAAAAAGAGCGGGGCGAGGCGTTCAATACCGTCGCCATTTTTGACCCTGACAGTTGTCCCAGCTAATTCTGTCGGCAATGGCAATATAGCGGCGGCACGTGTTGCGTTAGCGAGGCCACTGCCAAACGCCGCGATGATGCTGTCGAGCGCCAGCGGGTCACCTGCGTAACTGGCGGCTGAAACATTAGCGATACGGGTATTGTTGGCTCCCTGTGTGAGGGTAAAGACTTGTCCCGCAATTGCCAGCGTGCCGCTGCGTGCATCACCGGGGTTGGCTGAAATTGAAAAGCTGACTGAGCCATTGCCGCTGCCAGTGCGATTATTGGCTGAAACTGTGAGCCACGGCTCATTACTTGATGCAATCCATTTGCAGCCTGTGTTGCAGTTGACGTTAATGCTGCCCGCGCCGCCACTAGCCGGAATGGATTGAGTGTTTGATGAAACCGTATAGTTGCAAGCCCCCGGCTCATACAATCCCAGCCCTGCCTGAATTGCCACATCCCAATCTCCGGTGAATTGCCACCAATTGGTAAGCCGATTGGCATTGTAGGGAATGTTGCTGCTGCGGCCAGCCATGCTCTGAAACCAGAAGATATACCACTTTGATTCAACCTCTTGCGGCGGAGCGATGCCGCCCGGCCAGGCGTAAGGCACATTGCCCCAAGTGTTGGCATTGACCATTGTGGTTGGGCCGCCCGCTGGCTGCCAATTCAAAATGTCGCTCGCCACTAGCGTCAGGTTGCCGTAATCGTAATCTTGCGTTGCATTGGGCGGAAAATGCGTGTTGCCACAACGCGCGGGCGGGTTGTTGGCGGCTCTGGCAAATTTCCCCCACCACAAATCTGTGTTGCCATCTTGCCGTTGATTGACATGGCTCAGGATGGATTCGAGTTGATGGCCGTGATTGTGAATCGCTTCAGCCTGTGTGCGATGGACATTATGCGCATAGAGAACGTATGTTTGATTGTAAATTGGGAGGTCGGCGTTATCCCGATAGCTATTGGAAATGTCTCCGGTCGTAGGGCTGGACATGTTCGATTCCGGCAAACCGACGTAGCTTTCCGGGCGCATGTCAGGGCGCTCAGCCCTGTAGTAGCCCGGTACGTTCCAAAGCCAGATTTCTTTTACTGCCAAGTCTTCGACAAAATGCTTGATATTCCACCGCTCGAAAATCTGATCATAATCCGGTCTGTAGGTGACGATTCCATTCGACACGCTTTCTATTGGGCCCGGAGGCGGTGGCTCGTAGACGGTGATGTATTGGACGACTTTGTAGCCGAGTGAACGGCGCGCGTTTGGATTGCTGTAGCCGCGAAAGCGACTACCTTCCTCAAGCATGAATTTGATCCGGGGATCGTAATCGGCAATCTGACTTTTTAGCATCGCCAGTGGAAATTGTGATTGCGGGCCGAGGTCGGCGTCATAAGCGGTGTCTATGTTGACTCCATCTGCTGTCGGTAGATAGCGCAATATCAGCACTGGGATTGTGTATAGGCTGTCCGATGGCAACGCACCCAATGCCGCTGGCACGGGCCCAACCTCCGTTGGTAAGACCGGCGCTTTGACCAGAATGTTCATTGAGTCTGACGCATTCTGAAGGCGCGCGGTCAAGGTCACATTACCAGGCGCAAGACATTTGACGCGGCCATCGGCTTGCACAATCGCTGTGTTTGGATCGCTACTCGTCCAATTGACGCCAGCGGATGACACTTGCATCGTGCCTAGATTCGTGGTCGCTGTTAGCTTAGGAGTCCAAAACCAGCCTGGAAACAAGTGCAATGATTTCGGCTCCACCGTTAGGCTTGTAACCGTGATCGCCGCGAAGAAACTTTGCGCGATCTCGGCATCTGTGCGTGGAATGTCGCTGATCCGTAACTCATCAATCGCAGCATTTAGGTATGCGCCATTATCGGTGTTGGCCCCGATGCGAAAAGTCGGATAGCTGATCTGCGGCAGCGGGTAATTGAGTCTTCCTTGCGAGACCAACCGTCCATCAAGGTAAGCCTTGACGAAGCGATTGGCGCTGCTCCAGGTATAAGCCACGTGATGCCATTGATTAGCCTGCCAATTGGTAATGCTGGCATATTGCCCGTAGCCGTTGCCCTCAGGTCGAAGGAGATTGACGATCATCCGAAAATTAGGGTTGGCATCTTTCTGAATGACCAAGCCGCCTTCGAACCCCCACATCAGAGCGGTGCGATCAACATTGTCATTGCCGCTCCAGTTCGGCTTGATCCAGAACGCACAGGTGCCTTCAAGGGCATTGATGTTTCCGGCGCTTTGATACGTCAACAGGTTATTGACCGGTAAATTGATGGCTGAGCCAGCGATGCCGGGCACAAAATTGGTGCCTGAGACCTGTAAGGGCATCTCGCCATTTTCCCCATTAAGTGAGGTGTCGAAGTGTAAAACCAATAGGTCATGAGCATCCGTTATCTCAGCGGGCTGACGAGCCACAGAGTGGTAAGCAAACTGTAAATTGGTGGCCTGTGCATCGGGCAAATTGTTAGCCGAGCCGTACCACAGAATGAGAATGCACGAAATCAACATCAGCGCCCATCTGAGGGCAGACATTTTTGCTGTGATCCGAAAGTTGACGGATGAACCTGGGTTCATTGCATTACCTCCGCGACTGGTTGAAGGCATTTTTAGTTCCGTTGTAGCACCCTGACCGGCGACAGGCCGCTACTGACAGCCAATTTACGGTTTAGATTTTGGCGCTTTGATCAGCGTGACGTGATCGGCTACGACCTGCCAGGCGCCATTCCGCTTCACGTAAACCGTCGTGCCCTGCATCGTGCCATTCACCGGTTTTCCTTTGTTGGTGCTCTTCTCCGTCCAGCGCCCGCTGGTGACAACGGTGTTGCCATAAACGTGTATTTTGACGTCATCACTGTGGCCAACCTCGAACTTCACCGCGCCGGACTTGGCATTGGCGATCACCTCAGCCTTGGACGAGGCCTTGCCGGTTTCGTCGGTCAACACGGCATCGTCGGCCAGCAATTTTTCAAAAGCGGCGGCGTCTTGTTGCAGCCAGGCTTTGTCATATTCCCGCCCTATTTGGCGCACTTCTTGTTCAGCCTTGGCTGCTGTTTCAGCGGGTGTTTCCGCCGCGACGGTTGCCGCTGGCGCAGGCGTCGAACTGGCTTTCTCTCCGCTTGCCGCGCAGGCAGAGAAGCTGGCCGCTATCGTTGCTAGACCCACGGCTAAAAGGGTGGATTTCATTTGGGCACTCCTTATCTTTTGAGTACGGCGTTGGAAGTTCTGGCTCGCTGAGTGGTGCCGCTTCGATTGCTCGGGCACAACGTGGCGAGTGACGGTCGAACCGGAGCGTTACTTGCCGGTTCAGCCATACAAGCGCAAACGGCGGAAAAAACAGCCCACATTTTTTCGGATTATTTTTTGGCTGGGTCTTGTGAAGAGAATTTTGCTTGACCTGCTGGTTCGGATGCCGCCCGCCACAACCGCACCATTCCATCCCAACTCCCGCTTGCCAGCGTATTGCCGTCCGGCGCAAACGCCACCGACCAGACTGCTTCGGTGTGACCTTTGAGGCTAAACAATTCCTGTCCGGTGGCGACATTCCAGAAACGCACGGTCTTGTCACGGCTGGCGGTGGCGAGGCGTTGGCCGTCGGGTGAGAAGGCCAGTTCAAACAGGCCGTCCGCGTGGCCTTTGAATGTGCGGACGAATTGGCGCGTGGCCGTGCTCCAGAGCCGCGCGGTGTTGTCGCCGCTGGCGGTGGCAAAGTATTGGCCGTCGGGCGTGAAGGCGATTGACCAGATCGAGGCGTCGCCGTGCGGATGAAAGGCCGCGATTGACCGCCCGCTGGCGACATCCCACAAACGCAATTCGCCTTTGTCGGTGCCTACGGCCAGTGTGCGGCTGTCGGGCGCGAAGGCGAGCGACCAGATATTTTGGACGTGCCCGGTCTGGTCTGCGGCTACGGTGAGCGTGCGTGTTGCGCAGCCATTGGTGGCGTCCCAGAGCTTGACGCTACTGTCGTCGCTGGCGGTGGCGATTAACTTGCCGTCGGGCGAAAAGGCGGCGAAGTGCTGTTGATACTGATGGCAGCACAATTCGAACAACAGCTTGCCGGTGGCGACTTCCCAGACGCGCGCGGCCTGGCCTTCGCCGGACGAAACCAGACGTTGGCCGTCGGGCGAGAAGTTGACACAAAGAATCTGGCCGGTGTGGCTGGCTAGTGTTTTCAATAAAGCGCCGGTTGCCACGTCCCACAACTTGATTGTGCGATCCTGGCTGGCGCTGGCGAGGGTGCGGCTGTCGGGCGCGAAAGCAACCGAGTAAACGTGACCTGTGTGACTGGTCAGCACGTCGGGACGCAAGACCTCGTTCACATCCCAAACTTTTAGCACGTGATCGCGGCTGACCGAAGCGAACTGGCGATCCTGATCGAACCAGTACGCGTTCGTGACATCATCGTGATGGCCGCGCAGCGTCGCCAACGCCTGTTTGGTCGCCACATCCCAGAGCTTGACGGTGCGGTCGCCGCTGGCCGTCAACAGGCGTTGGCCATCCGCCGACAGCATCGCCGAGTTGACCCAGCCGGTATGCCCAACAAAGTTGTGCAGCAAGCGCAACGTGGGCAATTCATAAAACTTTACGGTGTTGTCCTGATAGCCAATCGCCAGCGGGTACTGCACCTGGCTGCTGACAAAGACGACGCGGTTGTTGCTGGTGTCCAGCGTGTTGAGCCGCCGCGCCGTGCGCAGGTCATAGACGCCGAGCGAATTATTTCTGAATTCCACTACCAGCCAATTCTTCAGACTCCAACGAGCCACCACGCTGGCTACGTTCTCTAACCGGAGCAATTCGCGTTTGCGCGGCACATCCCATAATTGCATTACATTGTCGGTGGTCAGGGTAATGACCCATTGGTAGTCCCGCGTTTGAGATAGCGCGCGCAAGGGGCCTGCTGCTGTGAGCAGTGTTTCGCGCAGCCGTCCGGTCTGGCGTTCCCACCGTTTGACTTGTCCGTCGGCGTGTCCGGTGAGCAACCCTGTTTCATCACTCGTCGCCAGGCAAGTCACCGGGCTTGGATCGGTGAACCACGGCTGCCGCATGCCACTCAGCAGATCCATCGTCATCAAGGTGTGGCCGTCCACTTGGTAAAGGACGGTGATGCTGTCCGGCGCGGTGAAGTAGCTGTGGAGGAGTTGCGCCCCAGGAAGCTGCTGTTCAGCAATGGGCTGGCCTGTGCGCGCTTCCCGCAGCGAAAAGCGGAGCGGGTTATCCGCCCAAGTGTACAAATAGCCGCCCTTGTCCCGCGGCATCAAATCGGCGCCATCCGTATGCTCAAAACTCAAGCGTTCACGATGACCGAGCCGCCAGAGGTAGCGCCATTCCAAGCCGCGCAGATCTTCTTCGCCCGGTTGTGGCAGCACGGGCGCGCTTTGCAAAATTTCGTCGTAGCCGCGCGGGTCGCCGTCAAACCAGGCGGCGCTGGCCTGGCGCAGTTGCGCGGCGTAATTCGCACGCCGTTGTTCACGCGCCTGCGCGCGCGCTTGCCGTGTTTGATGAAGGGCAGACGCGAACGTCAGCAGCAACGCCAACACCAGGGTCAACGTCACGGCAACGCCGGTGGGATGGCGGCGGATGAATTTCCCGGCGCGATAGACGAGGGTCGGTTGGCGCGCCAGCACTGGTTCGCCCGCGAGGTGGCGGCGCAATTCCGCGCTGAATTGTTCGACGGTTTGATAGCGCGCGGGGGCTTGCTGGTTGAGCGCTAACAGGAGGATGTTGTCCAGATCGCCGCGCAAGCGCCGCTGCAACTTTTCAGCGGAAGCTTCATTGCAATTGGCCGCGTGGGCGGGCGTCACGCGGCGGCTGGGCGGCAACGGGTCTTCCTCGTTCAACACGCGGATGATTTCGTGCAGCGGCAAGTCTTGCAGGACGTGCGGGCGCACGCCGGTCAGCAGTTCGTAAAGCAATACGCCCAGGCTGTAAACATCGCTGGCCGTGGTGATCGTCTCTTCGCGCACCTGTTCAGGGCTGGCGTATTCGGGTGTCAGCCATTGCAAGCCGGTGCGCGTGCTGGCTTCGCTGTTGGTTTCCGGCGTGAGCACTTTGGCGATGCCAAAATCGAGCAGTTTGGGGACACCGCTTGCTCCGTCTGACGAAGCCGTGACAAGGATATTGTTGGGCTTGAGGTCGCGGTGAATCACCAGATTCTGATGGGCGTAGGCAACCGCGGCGCAAACGGTTTGAAAAAGTTGCAGGCGGGCCGCGAGGGAAAGCCGCTGTGCGTCGCAATACTTCGTGAGCGGCAGCCCCTCGATGTATTCCATCACCAGATACGGCCAGCCCTGTTCGGTCGTGCCGCCGTCGAGCAGCCGCGCGATGTTCGGATGATTTAGCTGCGCCAGAATCTGGCGTTCCTGGCGAAAGCGGCGCACGACTTCGGCACTGTCAGCGCGCGGCCAGAGCAGCTTGACCGCGACTTGTTGCTGAAATTCGTCGTCAAAGCGCTCGGCCAGATAAACGGTCGCCATGCCGCCGCGCCCGATTTCGCGCAACAGCCGGTAGGAGCCGAGGCGCTGCCCGGCGGCTGCTTTGGCTGACGGCGCAGCCAATAGCAAAGGCGTTGCGAGAAAATCACCCGCGTGTGCGTGCGCGTGCAACAATTCCTGGACCTCCCTTAGCCTTTCGGCATCGTCCGTTTGGGTTTGCAAGAACTGCTCACGCGCACCCGGCGCAAGGTCGAGCGCCGCCTCGAAGAGCGCTTTGACTTGCTGTTGTCCGGATTGTTCAGTTGAATCTGCCATTATGGCCTGGTCTCGTTGTCTGAATTCCGCCCGGCTGATTATGCGTAAAAGATGGCAAAAACAGTCCAGCCCGCCGCAAGATTTTTTTGGACGCGCCAGTGATGACGGCGCGGGTGCGGCGACGCAACCGTTCGTCAGGTTTGTGCGTGCGCTTGGTTTTGGCGAGGTGGCGTTGCGCAGGATCGTCGGGGCTTTGCTCACGCTGTTCGTCCGCATCGCCGAAAACGGAACGCAGGCGGCGCAATTCGCTATCTATCAGCCCTAGAAACTCGGCTTGATTGGGGCGGCGTTCATATTCTTCGTTGAGCGAGAGCTCGACAAAGACTTGATCAAACGGGTGCGGCGCTTCGCCGCCAAAGATGCGCACGGTGCTGACGCGGGTTTCGAGTTGCGTGGCAGACGCTTGCCCCAAAGCGGTTAGGCGTTCGGGCGGCAGGTTGGGCGCGGAAGTCAACGGCGCGGCATTGATAGTAATTTGGTTTTGGTCGCCCGTGATGATGACGCTGTGGCTGACTTCATTTGCATTGACGTTGCGGTCGCCGTCTTGTCGTTGGTACTGATTCATTTCTCAAAACGGTTGCGCGATCTTGGAAACTGGCAGGCTATGCTTGAACAGCCGCAGGGAAAATCTCTGTCAACGCACAACTGAAACCGGGCAAAAGGTCGGGGCTTTCCAGGTTGCGCTCGCCCGCAATGACTTGCACTTGATCCATTGCGCGGAAGATCGTCACAGTACGGGTCTCTGACGAGACAAGCCAGACCTGTTTGACGCCTGCTTCCAGGTACTCCAGAACTTTGTGGCTGACTTTATCGTGCAGATCGTTCGGTGAAATGATTTCGACAGCAAGGTCGGGCGGGATTTGCCAAACGCCTTCGGGTACGCCCTCGACAGGGATGCGGTCGGCGGCAACAAACGAAAGATTGGGGATGCGTTCGTTCTGACCAATCTTGAAGTTGACTTCAGTAAACGCGACACCGAGTTGATGGGCTTCGACAAAGCTGTTCAACCTGCTAAGCAGGCGAGCAGCAATCATTCCGTGTCGGGCTCCTGGCCTTTCTTTTTCCTCCGGCTGACCGTTGACGATCTCGTAGCTTTTTTCGGGATCGAGGATGAGTTCCTTTTCCATCACGGCTTGCATAACGTTTCCTCCACATACTTGGCAAATGCTTGGCGATTGCCTTGATTGGCGGGGGCATTTTAGTTTTGATCAAAGCAGCCAGCAAGCAGCATTCAACCACGCCAGAAACACGAAAGCCGGTCACTTACCCACTCACAGGCAAGTGAACCGGCTTTCCACATTCATTCAACCAGCTAAAGGCCGAGCACTTCTTTGACCTTTGCGCCGATGTCCGCCGGGCTTTTCACCACGTGAATGCCTGCTTCGGTCATGGCTTTCATCTTCTCTTCGGCGGTGCCTTTGCCGCCCGCAATGATTGCGCCCGCGTGGCCCATGCGGCGGCCTGGTGGCGCAGTTTGGCCGCAGATGAAACCGACGACGGGTTTCTTGACATAAGCTCTGACGTATTCGGCGGCTTCTTCTTCAGCCGAGCCGCCGATTTCGCCGATCATAACAATGGCGTCGGTGTCGGGGTCGTGGTTGAAAAGCTCTACGGCATCGCGTTGTTGCGTGCCGATGATCGGGTCGCCGCCGATGCCGATGCAGGTGGATTGGCCGATGCCGAGCGCGGTCAATTGGCCGACCGCTTCATAGGTCAACGTGCCAGAGCGCGAGACGACGCCGACGCGGCCTTCAAGGTGAATGCGTGCGGGCATGATGCCGACTTTGCATTTGCCGGGCGAGATGACGCCGGGGCAGTTGGGGCCGACAAGGCGCACGCCGGGACGCGCTTTCAGATAGGCGTAGGCTTTGACCATGTCGAGCGAGGGAATGCCTTCGGTGATGCAGACGATCAGCGCGACGCCGGCGTCGGCGGCTTCCATGATCGCGTCGGCGGCGAAGGGCGGCGGTACGTAAATGACTGAGGCATTCGCGCCGGTTTTCGCGACGGCTTCGCTGACGGTGTTGAAGACGGCGAAGCCTTCGTGCGTCGCGCCGCCTTTGCCGGGCGTGACACCGCCGACGATGTTAGTGCCGTAATCGCGCATTTGCAGCGCGTGGAAAGTGCCCTCTTTGCCGGTCAAGCCCTGGACGAGCAAACGGGTGTTCTTATCAACGAGAACGCTCAAGCTTCCTCCTCGATCTCGTGATTTCAGGTTTGAAATTGGAGATCAGTTATTGGTGAATTGATGATTGCCTGCCTAAATGAAGCGGCCCGAATGAAGCGAGAAGATAGCACGCGCAAATTGCAATTTGAAACGTCTCTGGGTACGCACGGCTTCCAGCGTGCAGGCTTGGCGCTAGACAGGCGAAGGACGAAGGCACATTCTTACAGCAGACTTCCGCCTAAGGCCAAGCCTGCATGCTGAAAGCGGTGCGTACCCAGGCTCACTTCCGCGCGCCCTTCAGCTTCGCCAGCGCCTCAGCGGCGGCGTTCTTCACCGCCGGATGCGCGTCATGGGCAGCGGCCTCTTCCAAAGCGGGGCGGGCGCGTTCGATGCCGAGTTTGCCCAGCCATTCGCAGGCCCAGCGGCGCATTTCGGGCATGTTTTGCTGTTTCAAAATGCCGATCAATTCACTAGGGCCGTTGCGCGTGTCTTTCAACGCATACATGGTTTGCTCGGCCAGTTGGCGGATATTTGACTGACTGCTGCGCAGCAAAAAGGACATCATCTGCATGCTCTTGCGCGAGAAGGTCACATCGGTCATTTGATTCAATGTAAGCGCCGCGATGCAACGCACGCGCATGTCGTCTTCATCCGTCACCTCGACGCCGTTCGGATTGAAGATGCTGTTGAGCACCGCATTCTTGGCCTGAAAGACTTTGAACGAACCGAGCGCCGGAACTAAGGCTAACCGCACACGCCAATCAGGATCGCCGGTGAGTTCGCGCAAGGGTTCAACGGCTTCCTTCGAGCCAAGCTGCCCCAGCGTTTGGATGGCGGCAAGGCGCACTTGTGCATCTTCGCTGCGCAACAAACCAATCAACGGTTCGACCGCTTGCTGGCGGCAAGCCTTGCTCAATTGCTTGACCGCCTCGGCCCGCGCCGCAGCATCAGCGCTTTTGAGCGCCGCCAGTTCGCGTTGCAAGGTCTCGCTGGCGCCTTCACGCAAGCTGGCGCATTGCTCGTAAAAAGGCAGCGGCGCGAGTTTGGATTGCGCGCGCGCCGCGACGGACAGGCACAGGCTGAGCAACAAGAGCATTGTATAGGGCTGCCAGTACATTAGTTGATTTAACCGATAAGCTTTCATTTTTGTGCGATCTGCCCCGCCAGATCGGGGTTGTTCGGCGTCAACAATTTCAACGCGCGCACGGCGTGCCCGATAGCGATCACCAGGTCGCTGACGAATTTGCTGTGCCAGCGGCGGAATTCATCCAGATCGAGCGCGCGCAATTTGACCAGACTTTCATACAATGCCTGTTCGCCCGCTTTGACACGCTGTTGCTGATCGGGGGTCAGTGTGAACAGTTTGTTGAGCAAGCCATAATTGATGGCTTCCAAAATGTGCCCCTGCATTTTGATCTGCGAACGCAAGCGCATGGCTTCCAAAATCTGGGGGGGCGGGCTGCCGCTAGTGACGACGCGCCCTTCCTGACTGACGGCCATGCGCTTGATCGCTTCGGGGCCCATCGCTTTAGCGGCATCGGCTTCACGGTCAATCGCTTTGGCATCGCCCTCCATGCGGTAAATCGTCAGATCGAGCAGGCTCTTGACGCGCGCGGGCATGTCGTTGCGGCGATAGCCGTGTTGGCAACTGGCAAAGAATCCGTAAACCGCGTGCAGGCCAAAACAACTGTGTTTGTTGATCGCCTGGCGGAATTCGAGCGATTCCAATTCGCCCTGCGCCAGCGAGTTGCGCACGCCGCTGCACATCTGCTCATAGGCGGCAAAGGCGCGATCCAGCACCTGATGCAAATCAATCTTTTCGCCATATCCATTCACCCACGTGCCGGGCGTCGGCGGCACCAGCCTCGAGAGTGCAATCAAACCCCACGGCAGATGTTCTTCCAGCAACTTGGCTTCATAGCGGTTCAAATCGGTTGGGTCGCAGCGAAAGAGCGCTTTGGCATGTTCGCCCGCCTCGCGCAACGTGTATTGATTTGCGCCCACGCGCAACGCTTGATCGGGGCTGACATGCGCTTCGAGAAAGGTTTTGAGAAAGCTGTTCTCGTGGACTTCGGCATTGCGCTGAAAGCAGACATAGCGTTTGCCGTTGACCTCACGCTCTTCAGCATATTTGGTGCAAAGGTGATCCACGGCTTTCGCGCCATCGCTCAGCGTGAAGTCGCGCCCGAAACCGCGCACCGCATGAATGAGCGCCCACGGCGTCATCAGTTCACGCGCATAATGACTGGTGATGTCTTCCGCCGCGCGCAAGGCATTGGCGTAATCGGCAGTCAACTTGACGGGCGGCAGCAGTTTGAAATTGGCGGCCGCATTCGTGGCCGGATTTGCCGCAGGAGCGGGTTTGCTAGCGCTAAAGAAACCGGCTTGATACGCCAACGCGCCCGCGCCAATGGCGCCCAATGCGCCCGCGCCGAGCAGCAAAAAGTTCCGGCGGGCAGGTTGGGGCGCAGCCTGCTCGACTGTTTTTTTCTGACGATGCTTTGCTTTACTCATCGAGAATTCTTTTCATTCGGACTGAACTATGAAACGAGGCAGGCAACGCTAAACCACGCTGTGAGGCTTGTCAATCGGGCCTTTCCGCGCGGCAATCCGCGAGTCGTTGGCGCAACCAAGCTGAGTGATTGACTCTGTACTTTCGCCAGCTATAATCGCCCTTACTTCATCAACAACGCGGTTTTTCATACCAGCGCAGAGGTCTAGCAGTTATGGCAACCACCATCAAAGAAGCCGTCATCATCAGCGCCACGCGCACGGCCATCGGCAAATTCCAAGGTGCGCTCAAACCGTTTCGCGCGCCCGAACTCGGCACCATCGCCATCCGCCACGCCATCGAACGCGCCGGCCTTGACGCCGCGCAGGTGGACGAAGTGTTGATGGGCAATGTGCTGCAAGCGGGTCTGGGACAAAACCCGGCGCGCCAGGCCGCTTTGAAAGCGGGCATCCCCGATACAGTTTCGGCAATGACCGTCAACAAAGTCTGCGGCTCCGGGTTGAAGACAGTCATGCTGGCCGCGCAATCCATCGCGCTGGGCGACAATGAATTGATCGTCGCGGGCGGCATGGAATCCATGAGCAATGCGCCGTATCTGCTGCCCAAAGGCCGCGACGGTTATCGCATGGGCAACGGCGAAATCGTGGATTCGATGGTGCACGACGGTCTCTGGTGCGCATTTGACAACTGGCACATGGGCGAGACCGGCGAAGTCGTTTGCGAACGCTACGGCATCACGCGCGCACAGCAGGATGAATACGCGCTCAATTCGCAACGCAAGGCCGTCGCCGCCATCCAAGCAGGCAAGTTCAAAGACGAAATCTGCCGGGTCGAAATCCCGCAACGCAAAGGCGACCCGGTTATCTTTGACACCGACGAAGGCCCGCGCGCCGATTCGACGTTGGAGTCATTGGCCAAATTGAAACCGGCTTTTCGCAAAGACGGTTCGGTCACGGCGGGCAACGCTTCGACGATTAATGACGGCGCGGCGGCGTTGGTCGTGACATCGCTGGAACTGGCGCATAAGATGCAGCGCGCGCCAATCGCCCGCATCGTCGCGCAAGCCGTGGCCGGCGTCGAACCCAAGCTGGTCATGATGGCACCGGTGGAGGCCGTCAAAATGGTTGCGGCCAAAGCTGGTTGGAAATTGGCGGATGTTGATCTATTTGAATTGAACGAAGCGTTTGCTTCGCAAGCAGTCGCGTTGATCCAACAGCTTGAACTCGACCCGGCGCGCGTCAACGTCAATGGCGGCGCGGTGGCGTTGGGCCATCCCATCGGCGCATCCGGCGCGCGCGTGCTGGTGACGCTGCTTTATGAAATGCAAAAGCGCAATGCCAAACGCGGCATCGCCAGTCTTTGCCTGGGTGGCGGCAACGCCGTCGCCCTGGCGGTTGAAAGATAATACAGAAGGGGCTGGGGGCTAGGGCCGCAGCCTCTAGTCCCTAGCCTCTAGTTCCTAACCCCTAACCATGATTTTCTGCCAACGTTGTAAAAAGGCGAATTCGCTCGATGCCGACTATTGCGAAAGTTGCGGCACACGGCTCTTGCTCGTCTCGCATACCTTTGACAACGCGCTTTTTGAAGGGCCGGAAAATCCGCTGGAAGAGCACCTGCTCGAACGCATCAGCGCGCTTGAAGGTGCCCTCACTCGTGCGAATGAACGTTTTGAACAACTGCTTGATTTGGCGCAGCAGCAAGCGACCGGCAGCTTTTACGACCACATGATGTTGGAATCGCTGACCGAGATTCTGACCGAGATGCGCGCGGTAGACCCTGAGGAATTGGAAACCCGCTGGCGCAATCGGGTGGCGCGGCATTACGAAGAGACGGCTGAGCGTGAACGGTTGGATGAGCGCTGCGACTTGATCATCGGCGCTTATCGGGGCGCCCAGCGCGAGCAACGCGAACAATTCATTGATCTGGTCGAAGAAGGCACGCTACTCATCAGCGAGGGCCGCACGCGGCGCGGCTTGCGTATGCTGGAAAGCGCGCTGGCACTGGATGAACACAACGCCGAACTCTGTTTCACCGTCGGCGAATACTATTTCCATCTGGGCAAAGCCAGCGAGGCCACCTCGTATCTGCAACGCGCGTTGCATAAACGCAGCGATCATTTTGGCGCGCAATTGCTGCTGGGCTTGCTTGACAGCGACGAAGGCCAGACCGAATCGGCACGCACGCATTTGCAACACGCGCTGGCGCTGGATGACAACTCATTTGCCGCGCACTACAGCCTGGGCCGCCTGCTCATCAGCCATGGCAAAGTCGAGGAAGCCGTCACGCATCTCAAACGTGCGCTCACGCTCAAACCCACGCCGGAAATGCATTATCTGGTCGGACGCGCTTACTGGGAGCAGGGCCGCGAAGAGCAGGCCTTGAAGCATCTGCAAAAAGCCATCCGTCTGGACCCGCGCTTTGATGCCGCGCTGTACAGCCTCGGCTGGATTCACTGGCAAGCCAATCGCACCAATGAAGCGCGTGTGCATTTCCAGGCTGCCTATGACATCAATCCGCACGACGCGCTCTATCGCAACGCACTGCAAGCCAACGCGGGTGAACCACTGGCGACACCGCCTTCGCTGGGTTGGTCAAGTCTGCTCAAGCCGCTGGGCCAGCGGCGCAAAAGCAAAGTCAACGAGACGCGCTTTGCGGAATTGTTATGGCGCGATTTGAATTCGCTGGCCGGGCTGCCGCGCAAAGTTTCGCGGAAATAAAAGCTGGTTCACCAAAAGGATCGTTGCAAAACCAACCAACGCTGTGCCTGCACTTCACACTCTACGGGCGGCCTGTGAGCGCAGTCCCTTTTTCCAAGCACCGTCATGGACGATTATCCATTCGTGAGCTGTCACTAAAAAGCTGCTTGCTGTAAAAAATTCGGGGAAAGAAGTTCAGAGTTCAGGCTTCAGCGTGACAGGTTCTTACCCGTGACACGCTAAAGCCTGAACTCTGAACGCTTGTTCCCTTTCCAACCCCGAATTAGTTACAGCAAGAAAAAATTTCCTCTCCAAAAATGGCGCTCCCCTTCCGGCTTTTTCACTGCCACGTGTTATACTCCTCAGCGTTAAGCCAACAAGGAATCAGCAGTCAATAATGCCTGCCGTTGAACTTGTGGCCGACGTACTCAGATGCGGTAATTGAACGCATTGAATTCAACTAGCCTTCAGTGCGAAAACGCCTTCCCGGTTGTTTGGCTTCCCGCCTTTAGAATCAAAGCCGCAACCAGCGAAGTGCGCGCGGGCCGCGAACGTAGGCTGAAAGATCAACCTGAATTGGAAACCAATAGAGAAGGACAACTATGGCTATTGTAAACAGCGAAAAAGCGAAAGCGATTGAAGCGGCCCTGGCGCAAATCGAGAAGAACTTCGGCAAAGGCTCGATCATGAAACTCGGTGACCACGGCACCGATGACATCCCGGTGATTTCCACCAGCAGCATCGGCATTGACGCCGCCATCGGCGTGGGCGGTTTCCCACGCGGTCGCGTCGTCGAAGTCTTCGGCCCGGAAAGCTCGGGCAAAACCACGCTCGCCTTGCACGTCGTCGCCGAGGCGCAAAAGGCCGGCGGCATTGCGGCTTACATTGACGCCGAACACGCGCTCGATGCGGTTTATGCCCAAAAACTGGGCGTGAACATCAACGACCTGTTCGTCTCGCAGCCCGATTCGGGCGAGCAGGCGCTGGAGATTACCGAATCGCTGGTGCGCTCCAACGCGATTGACGTGCTGGTGATTGATTCGGTCGCCGCCCTGACGCCGCGCGCCGAATTGGAAGGCGATATGGGCGATTCGCTGCCCGGTTTGCAGGCGCGGCTGATGTCGCAGGCACTGCGCAAATTGACGGCGGTCATCGGACGTTCCAACACCTGCCTGATCTTCATCAACCAGATTCGTGAAAAGATCGGGGTGATGTTCGGTTCGCCCGAAACCACGACCGGCGGGCGCGCGCTGAAGTTCTATTCGTCGGTGCGCGTGGACATTCGCCGCATCGCCGCGATCAAGGATGGCGACGCCGTCGTCGGCAACCGCACCAAGGTCAAGATCGTCAAGAACAAAGTCGCGCCACCTTTCCGCGAAGCCGAATTCGACATCATGTATGGCGAAGGCATCTCGAAATGGGGCGAGATTATTGATCTCGGCGTTGACCGCAAAGTGGTCGAAAAATCCGGCGCGTGGTTCTCTTATCGCGGCGAACGGCTAGGTCAGGGCCGCGAAAACTCTAAGAACACCTTGCGCGAAAATCCCGAACTGGCCGGACGGGTCGAAACGGAATTGCGCGCGGTGTTGGGCTTGGTTGCCAAACCGCAACCGGCCGCAGCGGCTAGTGCAGCGGCCGCCGCCAGTGCTGAAGCCGCCCCGGCCGCACGGCGCGGGCGCGCGGCGAAAGAAGGGGAAGAGTAGTTGAAGATGAGGGCGGGCAGGCTAATTGCCTGTTCGCCCTCAAATGGAGCTACGCGATGGGCACTCATAAGAAAGGCAAGAGCAGCGAAGCGGTGCGACTTGGATTGCCACTGCTGAAACGTGTTTATGATGGCGAGGAGATCGAATACTACCCGCTCGGCAAATACATCGTGATTCAACCACAATGTTGCGGCGGGCGGCCGACGGTATTGAATACGCGCATTACAGCGGAAGGTATTATGGATTTGCTATCAGCCGGATATAGCGTGTGGCAAGTAGCGACCCGTTTCGGACTTCCCTTGGCAGCGATCAAAGAGGCAGCCGCTCTAGCTCAGCAATATGATTACGCCCAAAGCTTTGCATAATTGTGGTTGATGCGGATATTAGCAGCACCATCGTGTTGCAAGAGATTGCGCGCTGGTATCCAGGCATGGTTATTAGTTTGCGGGACATCCGGCCTAACGCTCGAATTCTTGACCCCGAAATTCCACTCTATTTATTGCAATTACGTCAGCCTACATTTGTGACAATCAACTACGCAGATTTTCAGCCAAAGGACTTTGTGCATCCACGGTATTGCATTATTCGGTTGAAACTAAGACAGCGTGAGGAATCTTTTGTCCCAGCGATTTTGCGTTCCTTTCTGCTTGAGCCACAATTCAAGAGCAAGGCTAAGCGCCCGGGCAAAGTCATTTCGTGGACAAAAGAAGGTGGAATTCACTGTGTTGGAGTTTGAAGCGGGCGGATTGCCGTTCAACGTAAACAATAGTGCCGGTCGGAACATTTTCGGTATGCTGGAGGGCAGCGTGAAAATGTTCCGACCGGCACTGGTGGGCTAACAACTTGAAGAAATGAGAGCCATCGAAGCGGGAGAAGCAGTGTACGATGAACTCTCGACGGCGGGCATTATACACTGCAATCCTATTCAGGCAAGTCCTGACTGGGCTTTCGATACGATAATTTTCCAGCACGAAAGCTGACTTATGGCGAAACGATTAACTGAAATGGTGAATTGTGCCGGTTGAGCGTCAAAGCTCTCACCGAGCACACTCGCTCAGGTTCTGAGCGGGCTACCACCACAACCGCATAACCCAAACTTGCTAGTTGGCTTTGAGAACGCCGACGATGCCGGGGTGTATCAACTGCGTGATGATCTCGCCATCGTGCAGACGCTCGACTTTTTCACGCCCATCGTGGACGACCCGTTTGATTACGGGCGCATCGCCGCGCTCAATTCGATCAATGACGTGTGGGCGATGGGCGGGACGCCGATTACGGCGATGGCGATCACCTGCTTTCCCAAAAAGGGCGTGCCCGTTGAAATCCTGGGTGACATCATGCGCGGCGGGCTTTCGATTCTGACCGAAAACGGCGTCGCCCTGATCGGTGGGCATTCAGTGCAAAGCGAAGAGATTATGTTCGGCTACTCGGTCACCGGCATCATTCATCCCGACGAAGTCGCCACGAACGACGGTGCCAAACCGGGCGATGTGCTGTTGCTGACCAAAGCGCTGGGCACAGGCATCATTTCAACTGGCATTAAGTTTAAGAAAGTCACCCCGGAGATTGCGCAACATTCCATTGCCACGATGCTGACTCCGGGCCGCCAGGCTGCAGCGGCAATGCGCGAATTCGGCGTGCGGGGCGCAACCGACATTACGGGTTTCGGGTTGCTGGGACATGCCTGGGAAGTGGCCAAGGCCAGCCATGTCACCTTTGAAATTGAGGCCGAGCAACTTCCCCTCTTGCCCGGCGCGTTGGAATTGGCGAGCCGCAAGTTGCTGACCCAGGGCGATAAAACCAATCGCGAATATGTCGGCGCGGGCGTGCAATTGAGCGGCGCGCTCAGCAAGGAGATGGCGAGCGTGCTGTTCGATCCGCAAACGGCGGGCGGCATGTTGATCGCGGTGGCCTTGGATAAGGCAGATGCCTTACTCGCCCGCTTGCGGGAGAGCTATGCCGCGGCGGCGCGGATTGGGCGTGTGATTGACTTTGCGGGCACGCATGTCGTCGTACATTGAGCATGGTTGGGAACCGGCGCGGCTGGCCTTCTTGACACCTCTTGAAGGCGCTTCTTAGAATGCCCGCGCAAATCAACAATACAACGGAGAAATCAGTTGCAAAGCGAGAAAACTTTTAGCGCTCCGATTGCCCTGGAGCCGGTCTCGACCGGGCGCACGCTGGCGGCTTGCCTAGCCGCCCTGGTGTTTCCCGGCCTGGGCCACGCCGTCTTGGGCAGATGGGGCCGCGCGCTGTTGCTGGCGGTGACGATTGCCCTGCTGTTCGTCTTCGGCTTCTGGATGGAAGGCCATCTGTTCTGGCCGGAGCGCAATGAATGGCTGACGTGGTTTTTCAGCGTGCTGGATATGGGCTTGGGACTTCCCTACCTCGTCTGCCTGATGCTGGACAAAGGCTTTGCCGTCACCGCCGAGCAAGCCGCCAAAATCACGTTTGAATACGGCAACACGTTTCTTTGCGTCGCGGGCGCCTTGAATTTGCTGTCAGCGATGGATGCCTACGACATTGCCATCGGGAGGAAGCCGTGACCCATTTTATCGCGATGGTGTTGTTCAGCTTGCTGGTTTCGGTCGCCTTCGCAGTGTTGTCACAGGAACATCACTCGACCGAAGAGCGGGTGAAATATGGCTTCAAAGTCTTCGGCTATTTTGTCGGCGTGGGGCTGGTGATTGCCTGGATTCTTTATCCTTTGCCTCTCTAACCGATTCTTGAGACGCAGCCTATGGACATCTTCAACTCGGTCTTCGGCGACTCTTACACGCGGCAAATGCTGGCCGCGATTGCGTTGTTGATTGTCGCGGCCATTCTTTGGCTGGTGTGGAAGTTCTTCTTTTCGCTCTTCAAGCATGTCTTAATGGCCTTGTTTATCGCAGCCATCGCTTCGACTGTTTACTATTACGTAATGAATCAGCCGCCGCCGCGCGACCCGAGTGTCGGCAAACATGCGTATGGCGTCAGCAGTGGCCGCTATTTAGGCGTGGTCGAAGGCGCGCAAAATGATCCGCAAAGTGGCCCGGTGTGGATCATCCGCCAACCGGGCGGACAGCCGACCAAGCTTGCCAAGGCGCGCGTGATCGTGAAAGACAAAATGGAGCCGCTTGCTGCCGAATCGCCTGCCGCTACGGCAACACCCGCGCAAAATCCTAAGCCCAGACCTAGCAAAAAGTAGCACGTTAAAAGCTGGAGTGCCGCTATGAGTTCTAATAATCGTTGGCATCAACTGAAAACGATTCTTGAGGAAGTGTTGGAACACGACGAGCACCAACGTGCGGGTCTGCTCACCGAAGCTTGCGGCGATGACACGGAATTGCGGGCTGAGCTTGAATCCCTGCTGCGCTACCACGAGGCGGGAAACAAACTCAGTGACGCCGCCGGCGCACTGACGTTCAATTCCGCTGAGACTTTATTTTTGGCGGCTGGGGCGCTAACAGAAATCGCGGGCCGGCAATTCGGCCACTATCAACTCATTAAAGAACTCGGCCAGGGCGGTATGGGCACTGTTTATTTGGCGACGCGCGCTGATGATTACCGCCAACAAGTCGCGTTGAAATTGATCAAGCGCGGGCTGGACGACGCCTTCGTGCTGGAACGCTTCCGTAACGAACGGCAGATTCTGGCCGCGCTCAATCATCCAAACATCGCACGACTGTTCGATGGCGGCACGAGCGCGGACGGGCTGCCTTACCTTGTGATGGAATACATCGTGGGGCTGCCGATTGATGAGTACTGCCGCCAGGGCCAGCTCTCGCTCAAAGAACGCTTGCAGCTTTTTCGCCAGGTCTGTAGCGCTGTGCAATTCGCGCATCAACATCTGGTCATTCACCGCGACCTCAAGCCCTCGAACATCCTGGTCACTTCCGACGGCGTGCCGAAGCTGCTCGACTTCGGCATCGCCAAGCTGCTGACGCCGGAGCTGGCTTCGCAAACACTCAATCAGACTGCGCCGGGCATACGTTTGATGACGCCCGCTTACGCCAGTCCTGAGCAAGTGCGCGGCGAACCGATCACGACGGCCAGCGACGTTTATGCGTTGGGTGTGATCTTGTATGAGTTGTTGACAGGCCGTTCGCCTTACCAGCCAACGAGCGGACAGTTGCACGAGATGATGCGGGCGGTCTGCGAGGAGCAACCGGAAAGGCCGAGCACCGCTATCACCCGCGCGGCAACAGCTTCAGCCGTCACCTCACCAACCGCTGAACCGCCAGCCAGCCAGCCGCGCACGTTGAGTCCCGAAAAACTGCGGCGGAGCCTGCGCGGCGATTTAGACAACATCGTGCTAATGGCGCTGCGCAAAGAGCCTGGGCGGCGTTACGCTTCGGTCGAGCAGTTCTCAGAGGACATCCGGCGGCACTTGGAGGGCTTGCCCGTCAGCGCGCGCAAAGACACCTTCGGCTATCGCACCACGAAGTTCGTCAAGCGCAATAAGCTGGCGTTCGGCGCGGCCACTCTGCTGCTGCTCACCCTGATTGCTGGCATCGTCACCACACAACGGGCGCGGGCGCGGGCCGAGCAACGCTTCAACGATGTGCGCAAGCTGGCGCATGCAGTGGTCTTTGATTATCACGATGCGATTGCCAACCTGCCGGGTTCGACTCCAGTGCGTGAACGATTGGTCAAAGATGCGCTTGAATATCTCGACAGCTTGGCGCGCGAAGCGGGCGGCGACGGGCAGCTCCAACGTGAACTAGCCTCGGCTTATGAAAAGATTGGCAGCGTGCAGGGCAACTCCAATAACTCAAATCTCGGTGATACCGACGGGGCGATGAAGAGTTACCGCAAATCGCTGGCAATGCGTGAGCGTCTGGCCCTGGCTGAGCCAGCGAACCGAGAGGTGCAAGCGGAACTGGCGAGCGGTCAAGAAGACCTGGGCGATATGCTTTATACCGTGAACGATTTGCGCGGCAGCTTGCGGAGCTACGAGCAGGCGCTTGCCATTCGCAATTCGTTGCTTGCCTCCGATTCTAAGAATGTAGATTACCGCTATGCGTTGGCGGAACTTGATAAAAAGACCGGCGACATCAAAGGCATGGATGGCTATCTCAATCTTGGCGACACAGCGGGAGCGGTAGAGAGTTATCGTCAGGCGCTTAAGCTCTACGAAGAACTTTTTGCTGCCGCGCCGCAGCAACTCAAATATGGCGCGAGTCTCGCCAATTGCTTAGCGAACTTCGGCCACTTGTCAGATGTCATTGGCGATCTGAAGACCGCCGTCGAGCAAGGCCGCCGCGCCGTAAGTTTGCTTGAACAGGCAGTGGTGGCAGACCCCAACGACATCGCCCACCGCACTGATTTACTATCTGCTTATAATACGCTGCGCCAATCGCTCGTTGATGATGGTCAAATGCCTGAAGCCGTCGAATACGACCGCAAAACGGTACAGACGCTGGACGGGATGTCTGCGACCGATCCTAAAAATGCACTCCTCCGCCGCAACCTCAGTGTCAGCTACAACTCATTAGGTCGAGACTTGCGGGCGACGGGAGACACGGCAAGTGCAATAGCAGCGCACCGCAAAGCATTATCCATCAGCGAAGCACTGGCGGCGGCTGATCCTAAAAGCGCAGAGCATCAACAAGACCTTGCTAATACCTGGCAGTTTCTGGCCGACGCGCAAGCCTCTGCGCATGACCCTCACGCCGCCTTGGAGAACTATCGCAAAGCCGTTGCTCTCAATGAAGCGCTGCTTGCCGCCGAGCCGGATAATGTTCGTCATCGTGACGATCTCGCCATTGATGAAGGCGGAGTCGGCACTGTACTCGCGGCAATGGGCGACCTGAATGGTGCGCTGGCGGCTGCGCGCCGTGCGGTAACTTTCGCCGCAGCCGCCGCTACCCAATCGCCTGCCAATTTGAGGATCAAAGGCCGCCTGGCGCTGCGGCATTTTGAGTGCGGGCAGCTTTACGCGCGGCTGGCACAGGCAAAATCTTCCGGCGAACAAAAAGCGAACTGGCAAGCGGCTCGTGAGCAGTATCAACGCAGCTTCAGCTTATGGAATGAACTGAAGGGCCAGGGCAAACTGGCCAGAAAGGATGCGGGCAAGCCTGATGAGGTCGCCCGCGAACTGGCCAAGTGTGAGGCGGCGCTGGCGAAATTATCGGATCGTTAAAATGGCTTATCCAGCCACGGTGTTGCTGACCGAACTCTTGGGCTATAGCTCAGCCTGCAAAAGAGGGCCGGTAAAGCAACTCGCTCGACCAGCCCTTCCACTTCTTCAAAGGCTAAACTAACGCAGCGCGCTGCCTACTTAATGTTGACCTTGACCGTGTTCGCTGCCTGTCCATCCACCGTCAACACCACGTCCGCTTCGCCGCGCCCGAGCAAGCTACGCGGAATGCGCACATTGACTTGATCGAGGCCGACCAGCCCGCCTTGCGACCCAGCGAAAGAAACCTCGGACGTCGCCCCACCGATGGTCGCCACGACCGTCGTCAGCGAATTGCGGAAACGGATACCAGTGCCGAAGAGCACCAGGAAGACCTGGTCGCTGGTGGGGCCAAGGTCAAGCGCGCGCGCGACGAACGTGGTCCCGTCGAACTGTGCGACCAACTCGGTGCTTTGCGCGCCGTCAGCCTTGACGCGCAAGGCTATCGCAGCCGGGACGCCTTGCCCGTTGGCATTGGCGGTGAACAACCCCGGCGCGACCTGGGCGATCTGCACCATTCCGGTGGCGATGCTCGCCGTCCCGCTCAAGGCGCTGACAACAGCAGGCCCTGGCAGTGTCCCCGGCGGGATTTGGTAGTTGATCTGGCCGGGCGAAACAAAGAAGAGGGGCGCGAGACGCTCGGTCCCGGCGCTGTCCTTGACCCGCACGCTGACCCCGGCAAGCAGTGTCGGCAGCGGCGTGGTGGTGGCCGCTTGGGTAGTCGCAGCCAGGCCAGCGCCAAAGGCGGCGTTGATGGATTCGGTGGCGGCTGCCGCTCCGCTGAAACTGGCGGCCGAGATGCTTGCCAGGCTCGTGGCCCGGTCATCCGCGCTGAACTTGGTAAAGAAGCCGTCGGTGCCGCTTTTGCGCGCCGCTTGCAGCGGGTTCTTGGTCGGGAAATTGGTCGAAGTGGTTTCCCCGGCCACATAAGCATTGCCTGCTGCATCAATCGCGAGGTCTATGCCCAAATCCTTGCCGCTGCCACCGAGGTAGGTCGAATAGACCAGTCCGCTGCCCGCTTGGTTTAACTTCGTCACGAACGCGTCGGTGGCCCCGCCATAGGTTGACTGTGTGGCGTTCGCACGCGGGAAGTTGGTTGAACTCGTCTCCCCGGTCACGTAAGCGTTGCCGCCCCCGTCCACCGCAACGCCGTATGCCAGATCATCGCTACTGCCACCGAGATAGGTCGAATAGACAAGGGCTGACCCCGCCGGATTTATCTTCGTGACAAAAGCATCGGTGAATGAGCTGCTGTTGCCGAGCGCCGGCTGCAAAGGATTCTTGGTAGGAAAATCGGTTGAGGTTGTATAGCCCACGACATAGGCGTTGCCGGCCTCATCCGCCCTGATGGCATAGCCCGCATCCTCACCCTTCCCCCCGAAGTAGGTGGAATAAACCAGCGCCGTGCCGTCAGCGTTGAGCTTAAAGACGACGGCGTCAACTGCGCCGCCGAACGTTGGTTGCAAGGGATTCTTGACCGCGAAGTCAGACGAGCTGGTATACCCGGTCACATAGGCGTTACCGGCCCCGTCCACAGCAATGGCGTAAGCCGCGTTGTTCCGGCTGCCGCCCAGGTAAGTGGAATAGATCAGTGCCGTGCCGACGGCGTTGAGCTTGGTGACGAAAGCGTCATAACAGAAGGGCGCATCGCTGCAAGTGGCGCCCTTAAGGCTGGCCTGCACGGGGTTCTTGGTCGGGAAATTGGTCGAACGGGTATAGCCTGCGATGTAAGCATTGCCGGCCGTATCCAGCGCCACGCTACCGGCGACATCCCCCAAACCGCCGCCAAGATATGAAGAGTAAACCAGCGCCGCACCGTTCGCATTCAGCTTGGTCACGAAAACATCGGTGACCCCGCCCAGAGTAGTCTGGAAAACGCCGGTCGTTACTGGGAAATTGGTTGATTCCGTCTCCCCAGCGACATAGACATTGCCCGCCCCATCAATGGTGATGCCATCAGGATAATCATCGCCGCTGCCGCCGAGGTAGGTGGAGTAAATCAGCGCCGTGCCAGCCGGATTGAGCTTCGCCACGAACACGTCGTCTCCCGCGCTCTTCGTCGCGCGCAAGGCATTGGCGGTCGGGAAATCGGCGGCCGCGGTATAGCCTGCCAGATAAACATTGCCGGCAGCATCCGTCACTACTTTGCTGATGCTATCGGTGCCGGTGCCGCCGAGATAGCTTGAATAGACAAGTGTGGGGTCAATCACCAACGACTTACTGTGGTCATACGCGGCGACCTCAAAACCGGCCACGCGCTTGCCCCTGAGCACGAAGCGGCCCGCGACGGGTTGGCGCGCGCCGTCGCTGTTTTGATAAATGACCGGCGTGTGCTGCCGCACTTCACCCATAGCGGTCTTAATCACCAGATCGCCGCGCGCGTCAATCCGCACCTGTTTGGCGCCCGCAAAGGCCAGTTGGATGCGGTTAGGGTCAGCGCCTGGCGCGACCACCCAGTCATATTCGAGTTGCCGCTCATTGCCGTAGTAGACCAAATCAATACCGGGGTAGACCGCCCGGCATTGCACCTTGGCGTAGTGGGCCACGTCTGTACGCCACTGCCCAGGGTTTGAGCCAGTGAAGTAATTGCTTTTGCCGGGCAGTTCTTCCAAACCCACGACCGAGGCCGCCGGATTCGCGCCCACGAACTGCATCCGCACGGCTGCGCTGGCAACCGCCCGCGCTTGCGTGCTTGCCGCGCGCACCTTCTTTTCGCGCTGGCCCGCGCCTGGTTTGATAAAGGCCAGCACCGCCTCGGTCGCGGTTAGATAGAGGTTATAGCCAACACCGCGCGCGCTAAATTTGACTTCAGCCACGCTTTGTCCTTGGTTGGCTTCAAAACTCAACGGCAACTTTCCATACGCCCCGCTCACCCGCGCGTTCGTCGCCTTAGCAGGTTGAACCAAGCTTGTGGCCGCCGCCAATGGTTGAGCGGCGCTCGCTTTACTGCCAGGGTTTGACTCAGCCCTCCGGCCCAAAGAGGGGCTGGGCAAGACCAGGCTAATGACGAAAAGCGCGCTGGTCAGCTTGGCGATTGTTTGACGCTGGTGCCAGCGGCTTGCCAAGCTCAGGGTGAGTGCGGCTGTTGTAGCGCGGCAAAATCGGTTACTGGGTAGGGTTGTTTTTTTCACGGCAATGCTCCTTTGACATTCGTCAGGCCTCCGCCTGATGATTTGGGCCAACCGTCGCAAGACGGCACAAGACTTCATGCTGTAAGGCGCAAAGCCGGGAAATCAGGGGTCATCCCGAAAATCATTTTTGACCATTGTTGCTAGTACTTCATCAACTTGAAATTGAGAGGCACCAGAACGGCGGCAACCGCCAGCGTTTTCAACTTGATGCAGCACTAGCGCAAGGGCCACCCAAGGACACATGGTTATGGCCGAGCAGAACAAGCCAACCATCAACGTAACGCAATTGCTGCGGGCCTGGCGGCAGGGCGATGAAGCGGCGATGCAGGAATTGATGTCTGTCGTCTATGCCGAATTGCGGCGGCTGGCGGCTCATTACTTGCGCGGCGAACACGCCGGACACACGTTGCAGCCGACGGCGCTGGTGCATGAAGCGTGGTTACGGCTGATCGAGATTGACCGGATCGAGTGGCAAAGCCGCGCGCATTTCTTCGGCATCGCCGCAACGTTGATGCGGCGCATTCTGGTTGATCACGCGCGCGTCAAGCGGGCCGCCAAACGCGATAGCGGCGGCGAAATGCTGTCGCTATCCGCCGCCGCAGATTTTCCCGCCCAGCCCGTGCTGGATGTGCTGGCGCTCAATGCCGCGCTCACCGAATTGGAACGGCTCGACCCGCGCCAAGGCCGCGTCGTCGAGTTGCGTTTCTTTGCCGGCTTGTCCGTCGAAGAGACCGCCGAAGTGCTGGGCATTTCGGCGAAGACCGTCAAACGCGATTGGAGCACGGCCAAACTCTGGCTGGCGCGCGCCATCGGCAACCAGCCGGGCGAATCGGCGGGACCGACGGGGCTGACGGGAAATGACTAACCCCGTGGCCTTGCCGCTGCCTACGATTCACGCCGTTCATTGCCCCAATCAGCCAGGCTCATCAACAAACTGCGCGGCGTTTTACCGCAACTTTACTAATTCGGTTTGACCAATTACGATGCCTTCTTATGCCTTTGCACGATACGCCAGCCTATGTGCTGCGCACCTTTACACTCAAGGAAGCCGACAAAATCTGCGTGTTTTTGACGCGCGCGGCGGGCAAGGTGCGCGGCGTAGCCAAGGGCGCGCGGCGTTTGCGCAGCCGTTTCGGGGCGAGTCTGGAACCGTTCACCGAGGTGCAACTCACCTATTACCAGAACGAGGCCAAAGAGTTAGTCTCGATTTCCAGTTGCGAAATCCTGCGCTCGCCCTTTGTCTCAAATGTCAGCAGCGAACGGCTGGGCGTGTGGCATTACCTGTCAGAATTGCTGCAAGAATTCGTCCCCGATCACGAACCGAACGAGGTGCTTTACCGGCTGATTGGCGCGACGGTCGAGGCGCTCGGCAAGGCTTCGGATCAACAAGCGGTGCTGCTGACACGGTACTTTGAACTCTGGTTGTTGAAGCTGGCCGGTTTTCTCGCCGACCTGCGCCGCTGCGGTCAATGCCAAACGGTTTTTACCGCCGAAGAGCGCGTCTGGCTCAACAATGAAGGCTTGCCGCGTTGTTACAACTGCGGCGCGGGCGTGGGCGACGAGTTAGCCCCGCGCACAAGGCAGTTGGTCGCCACAATGCTGGCCCAACCGCCGCACAAATTGCTGGACGCAGCACCAGATGAGCAGACACTGCTGCAACTTGGCGCGCTGACGACCAAACTCATCGCGCGCATTCTGGAACGCGAACTCAAATCATTCGAGATGCTAGACCGGTTGAAACCGGGAGAACTAGGGGCTAGGGGCTAGGGGCTGGAATTTCATCGCCAGCCCCTAGCCCCTAGCCCCTAGCCTCAAACTTTACAGGGAGATCACAAACAACGATGTCGAAGAAATATGTTTACACATTTGCCAGCGGCAAGGCCGAAGGCAATACGAATATGAAGGGCTTGCTGGGCGGCAAAGGCGCGAACCTGGCCGAGATGACCAACGCGGGTTTGCCCGTACCGCCGGGCTTCACGATTACGACCGAGGCTTGCAACGCCTATTACGCCGAGGGCGAAAAGTTCCCCACCGGCATGTGGGATGAAACGCTGGCGGCGCTCGCCAATATCGAAGCCGTCACCGGCAAGCAATTCGGCGGTGTTGAAAACCCGCTGCTCGTTTCCGTCCGTTCGGGCGCGAAATTCTCGATGCCGGGCATGATGGATACCGTGCTGAACCTCGGTTTGAATGACGAGACGCTCAATGGTTTGGCCGCGCTGACGGGCAACGAACGTTTTGCGTGGGACGCCTATCGCCGCTTCATTCAGTTGTTTGGCAAGATCGTGCTCAACATTGAATCAGAGAAGTTCGAGCACGTCTTTGAAGGCTACAAAAAGCAACTCGGCGTCAAAGAAGACACCGCCGTTGACGCCGCGACGCTGGCCAAGGTCGTCGCCGATTACAAAGTGATCGTCAAGAAAGAGACCGGCAAGGACTTCCCGACCGATCCGAAAGAGCAGTTGAAGTACGCCATCCAGGCCGTCTTCGCGTCGTGGAATGGCCGCCGCGCCAAAGACTATCGCCGCATCAACAAGATTGACGACAACCTCGGCACCGCCGTGAATGTGCAAACGATGGTCTTCGGCAACCTGGGCGAAGATTCGGGCACGGGCGTCGCCTTCACGCGTGACGTGGCGACTGGCGAACACGTCCTTTACGGCGAATACCTGCAAAACGCGCAGGGCGAAGACGTCGTCGCGGGCATCCGCACCCCGAAGAAAATCGCCCAACTGCACGAAGAAATGCCGGATATGTACAACGAGTTCGCGGCGCTCGCCACCAAGCTCGAAGGCCATTACAAAGACGTGCAGGACCTCGAATTCACCATCGAAAAAGGCAAGCTCTATATGCTGCAAACGCGCAACGCCAAGCGCACTGCGGCAGCCGCCGTCAAGATCGCGGTGGACATGGTCAACGAAGGCGCAATTGACAAGCGCACTGCCATCACCCGCGTCGAACCCGCGCAACTCGATCAATTGCTGCACCCGCGCATTGATCCGGCTGCCAAGCTGAACGTCATCACGACGGGCCTGCCCGCTTCGCCCGGCGCGGCGACCGGCACGGCGGTCTTTGATCCGGATGAAGCCGACGCGCTGGCCAAAGACGGCAAAAAAGTTATCTTGGTCCGCACCGAAACCTCGCCCGAAGACTTCCACGGCATGGTCGCGGCGCAAGCCATTTTGACGGCGCGTGGCGGTATGACTTCGCACGCTGCTGTGGTCGCGCGCGGCATGGGCAAATGCTGCGTCGCGGGCGCAGGCGATGTCGCCGTGGATTACGCCAACCAGCAATTCACCGTCGGCGACATCGTCGTCAAGAAAGGTGAATCGCTCACGCTCAACGGTTCGACCGGCGAAGTGATTCTCGGCGAAGTGCCGCTCATCAAGCCCGAAGTCAGCGGCGATTTCCGCACGCTGATGGAATGGGTCAACGAATTCCGCAAGCTCGGCGTGCGCGCCAACGCCGACACGCCGCACGATGCCGAAGTCGCGCGCGGTTTCGGCGCCGAAGGCATCGGCCTCTGCCGCACCGAACATATGTTCTTCGAAGGCACGCGTATTGACAGTGTACGCCAGATGATCCTTTCCTCCGGCGATTACAAGTCGCTCGAAACGCAGCTCGACACCGCCAAAGCCGAAGTCGAAAAAGCGAGCGGCGAAAAACTGAAAGACGCCAAGAAACGCGTCAAAAACCTGGAAAAGAAGATCGCCAAACCCAGCGCGCTTTATCGCGGCGCTTTGGCTGATCTGCTAGAACTTCAAAGGGAAGATTTCGTCGGCATCTTCCGCGCGATGGACGGCTTCCCCGTCACCATCCGCACGCTTGATCCACCGCTGCACGAATTCGTGCCGCACGACGACAAGACGCTCAAAGACCTCGCGGGCAAAATCAAAATGCCGTTCAAAGAGGCCAAGGCCAAGGTCGCATCGCTGCACGAATTCAACCCCATGCTAGGTCATCGCGGCTGCCGTCTCGGCATCATCTATCCCGAAATCACCGAAATGCAGGCGCGCGCCATCTTTGAGGCCGCCGTCATCGTGCAAAACGAAGGCAAGACGGTGAAGCCGGAAATCATGATTCCGCTCGTCGGCAACGTCGCCGAACTCAAGCTGCAAGCGGATGTCGTCCGTCGTGTCGCCGCTGAAGTCTTCGAGAAAGAAGGCGTCACGGTGGATTACCTCGTCGGCACGATGATCGAAGTTCCGCGCGCCGCGCTCACCGCCAATCAAATTGCCGAAGTCGCCGAGTTCTTCAGCTTCGGCACCAACGACCTGACGCAAATGACGATGGGCCTGAGCCGCGACGATGCCGGCAAATTCCTGCCTGCTTACGTAGACAAGAAGATTTACGCGGACGATCCCTTCCAAGTCCTCGACCAGGAAGGCGTCGGCCAACTCGTAGACATGGGCATCAAGAAAGGCCGTTCGACCAAGGCTGATCTCAAAGTCGGCATCTGCGGCGAACACGGCGGCGATCCCGAATCCGTCATCTTCTGCCACAAGGTGGGGATGAATTACGTGAGCTGCTCGCCCTATCGCGTACCCATCGCGTTGCTGGCGGCAGCACACGCGGCGATTGCGGATGAGACGGGCACGCAGGCGAGTTCGGCGACGGCCTAGTCAAAACACAATTCGCGCAAGTAGAATGCGGGTTGAAAGTCATAGCGCTTTCAACCCGCATTCGTTTTCAGAGGTAAAAAACAATGACTGTAGCGGCAAGCCGAAAACCAACCACTGATTATCTTGACGCCATTGCCCATCTACCTGAAGGCGGCACGCTGATTTTCCATCACGTGCCGTGGGCGGCTTATGAAGCCTTACTCAATGATCTCGGCGCGGGATACAAGGCTCGCATCAGCTATGACCTCGGCAGACTGGAGGTAAATATGCCAACAGCCATTCACGAACGATGGAAAGCATTTCTTGCACGCCTCATGAGTTTGTTGACGGATGAACTCGGCTTGGATCTGGAAGACCTTGGTTCGACGACCTATAAGTTTGAAGATTGGGCTGCCGGGTTGGAACCTGATGAGTGCTTTTATATTGCCAATGTAGCGAGCATTCTTGGCATTAAGCGTTTCGATCCGCAAACGCCGCCACCACCGCCGGACATTGCGGTCGAAGTTGACATCACCAGCGAATCGCTGGGCCGCTTTGCCACTTACGCCAAGCTGGGCGTGCCTGAAATCTGGCGCTGTGATGAAGGGCAACTGCAAATCTATCACCTGACCGAAGCGGGTTATGTGGAAGCCGAGAGGAGCCTGACTTTCCCTTTTCTGACCGGGGCAATTTTGTTTGAGTACCTCGAACGCAGCCTGACGGAAGGCCAAAGCGCCACCTTGCGGGCCTTCCGGCAATGGGTACAAACGCAGCCAACGACGCGGCAGTAAGAACTCGGGAGAATTTGATGGTTTTCGTCGCCGACACAATCAATTTCCGGGAGATCGTGCTGAAAGAGCCGCTGCCGCTGACCACGATTCAAAATGCCGTCATAGACTTTGTGCGCGGGCGGAAGGATGTCGTCCTGTTTGGCGCACAAGCCGTCAACGTTTACGTTAATGAACCACGTGCGACGCAAGACGTAGATTTGATGTCTACGCGAGCGGCAGACTTGGCCGAAGAGTTGCGCGCTCATTTGGCAGATCATTTTCACATTGCTGTGCGTGTGCGCGAAATCAAAGAAGGTGCAGGCTATCGCGTGTTTCAGTTGCAAAAGACCGGCAATCGGCATTTGGTAGATGTGCGCGCTGTTGCTTCATTCCCTCAATTGCAATTGCTGGATGGAATACAGGTTTTGTCACCTGCTGAATTGATTGCGAGCAAAGTCATTTCGCATTACCAGCGGCGCGGCAAATCGAAATCGTGGACGGATCGCCGCGACTTGGTTGTGCTGTTGCTGGCCTTTCCAGGACTCAAATGTGATCCCGGCCCGGTGACCGAATGCTTGAACGTCGCACAGGCTGATGCTGCGGTGTTGTCTTTGTGGCGTGAGTTGGTGGCGCAAGAGCTTTTGCCAGAAACTGAAGACGATGATTTTTGATTTCCGCCGCCTTGTGGGCAGCAAGTCCTTTTGAGCAGGAGTTATCAACTATGCCATCCAACAATCAGCGCGTCGTGGTCGTGATGCCGGCCTATAACTGCGAGGCCACGCTGTTGCAAACATACCAGGCCATTGACCGCGCCGTGGTTGACGAAGTGGTGCTGGTGGATGATGCCAGCAGCGACCGCTCGGTCGAAATCGCGCAAACCTTACCCGTGCACGTGCTGCGGCACCGGCGCAATCGTGGCTACGGCGGCAATCAGAAAACCTGTTACCGCTACGCGCTCAGTTTGGGCGCGGATGTGGTGGTGATGCTGCATCCCGATTACCAGTACTCGCCCAAACTGCTGGCCGCCATGACCAGTATGATTTCCACCGGTGTGTACGATTGCGTGCTCGGCTCACGCATTCTGGGCGTAGGCCAGATTGCCAGCGGCATGCCGCGATATAAATACATCGCCAACCGCTTCCTGACCGCCGTGCAAAATCTGCTGACGCATCACAAGCTGAGCGAATACCACACCGGCTATCGCGCCTTTTCGCGCCGGGTGCTCGAAACGATTCCTTTCGAGCGCAACAGCGACGATTTTATCTTCGACAATCAAATGCTCTGCCAGGTCATTTATGCGGGCTTTCACATCGGCGAGTTGAGTTGTCCCACCCGCTACGCGCCCGAATCGAGTTCGATCAGTTTCCGGCGCTCGGTGCAATACGGCTTGGGCGTGTTGCAAACCAGCGTGCTGACTTGTGGGGCCTTGCATGGCGTGATGAAGCCTCAGCTGTTTGCTTCCACGGAGGCCAAACACGATCCGCCTAGCCCGCAGGAAGTCGAAATCGTCAAAGTCGCCTAAAGCATTCACTGCCTGCCCGCCTGCCAAAAATGATGGAGTGATTGAGCGATCCGCCGTTGGGGTCGCAATCAATAACCAAATGCCAAACACTACGCTTACTGTCGTTTTGAAACCCCTGCGCTTTATTCTCCTACTCGCAGCGATGCTCAATGGGTTGCTGGGAGTTTGGCTGGTGCGACAGTCGTTCAGTTTTCCAGATATTTATCGAAAAGATATTTTGCAGGAGTATGTGATGGGCAAGGCTGTGCTTAACGGCAGCAATCCCTACATGCCAGTTAATGAGTTGGTCACCCGGTGGGTTGGCGAGGCCAGCCAATATAACAAGATCAAGCATCCTTCTTTACATCCACCTGTCGTGGCAGTGCTCAGCGCGCCATTGGGATGGTTGAGCTATGGGCAAGCCTCTTTTGTCTGGCTCTTGTTTGAAGTGGTGTGCCTGTTGCTCACGCTCTGTTTGCTGTTGCGGTGGGTGGGACAGCCGTTGCGCCCGTTGCTCATTGTTGCGCTGTTGCTGGTGGCGCTCGGTTTCCACGCTGTCGAAGCAGAGCTTTGGTACGGACAACTGAATGCGCTGATGCTGTTGTTATTGACGGGAAGCTGGCTAGCCTTGCGGGCCGGGCGTGCATGGTGCAGCGGCGTCTGGCTGGGTGCGGCGATTGCGCTCAAATGGATTGCCTGGCCGCTGGTGCTTTTTTTACTACTACAACGCCGCTGGAAATGCGTGGCCGCCTCAGCCGGTGTGGTCATTGCGGCGAATCTCTTGGCGTTGTTTTTTCTTGGGCCGGCGGCAATTCAGACCTATTACCTGAAGATCATTCCCATTGGCGCGTATGTCCGAACGTTTGAATTTAATCTCTCGGCCTCAGCCTTGGGGCTGCACCTCTTTTCGGAAATGGGTTGGGATCACAAGTTAGTGCCGTTGTACAACTCACCGACGTTGGCCTGGGTCTCAAGTACGCTGATTACGGTAGGGGTACTGGCGCTGGGGCTGAGAGCAGCTTTTCAAATATCAAGCCTGGACACAGCCTTCGGTCTATTGACCGGCCTGAGTGTGCTGCTCAGCCCGGCGGTCTGGTCGCATTACTTGTTACTGGCTGCGCCAGCATTGACGGTTACGGTCAGCAAACTCGCCGCACGCCAATTCCCATTGGCTCAGACAATGGGACTGGTACTACTCATGCTACAGTTGCTGACCCCTGCGAGTGCCTTACATTGGCAGTGGATCTCGGCTGGAATCATCGGCAAAACTGCTGACGGAATACCCATCATCGCCTTTTGGCCGAGTTTGCTTTTTCTGCTTCCCACTGTGTCATTGATTGGGTTGTTATGGCTGCTGTGGCGGTTGGATCGCACCAAGCCCGCTTTAGCTGCAACCGAACCAACCGGGTTTGGAACGTTGTTTCGATTTAACGGCGATTCAGAGTGACAAAACGATAATGAAACAACCCTTCCTTCCCAAGTTAACGAAGTGCGCCTTGCTCGTAATACTGAGTCTCAGTACAGGGTTGGGAATCATCGTCGTAGTCAGTTCACTGACGATGCCCCAGGTCAAAGATTTTCGCCAAGAGTATGTGTTAGCCCAAGCTATCCGGCACGGCGTCTATCCTTATCTGCCCGTTCCTGAACTGGGAAAGTTGTGGCTGCCGGGCGTAGACCTTTCCGGCTATCCGCATCCCACGCCGCATCCGGTGGTGGTGGGCTGGCTTTGTTTGCCGCTGACCTGGTTTGGCTTCGGTGCAGCGGCGCAACTTTGGTTGGTGTTTGAATTGTGCTGTCTGCTGTTGGCCGTACTTTTATGGCAGCGGCTTGCGCATGTGACGCTGGATCGTCAGCACGTTCCGCTCACAATCTGCGTCCTGCTAGGCTGGCCGCCGCTCTATGGCGAGTTATGGATCGGGCAATTAACGCTTTTGCTGCTGGTTTTATTTTTGACCGCCTGGCTGGCGCTGCGACACGGCTGGGAAAAATTGGGCGGCGCATTGTTGGGGGTGTTATTGCTGCTGAAGTTGATGGGCTGGCCGCTCTTGCTCTGGTTGCTGTGGCGGCGGCAAAGACGGCCGGTCTGGGCCGCTGCCCTGACGTGCCTCAGCGCGCATGCGCTAATCGGTCTGGTACACGGCTGGGCGCTTATTTGGGATTACTACACGCGCGTCGGCCCACTGGTCACCGCACATTACCAAACCCACGAGGACAATTTTTCGCTGTGGAGTATTGGCCCCAGGCTTTTTTCAGCCGCCCACCAGGGCAAGGGTTTTGCAGCCGCACCGCTGCTGAATGCACCGCTGCTGGCGCAGGCGTTGGCGGTGTTGTTGCCGCTGTTATTCCTGGCTGCCGCCTTGCGCTGGGCGCTACGGGTCAAGCATTTCGATTTAGGATTTGCACTCTTGTTGGCGGCGGGCGCGGTGCTCAATCCGGTCGCTTGGAGTTTTTATCTCTTGCTGGCCCTGCCAGCCTGTGACTTGCTCTTGCGCCAATTGCAAGCGCAGAGGTGGCCGCACGGGTGGACGTTCGCGACGGCGCTCACGCTGGGCGCCACCCTTATCCCACAGCCGCTTTACAGCCGGGTGGCGCTGCTTTTTGCGAGCGGCGTTGATGCGGCGGGCCGACCGGTGGTGCCGGTGTTGCCGGGGCTGGTGACATTCGTGCCTTTGGCTGCGCTCGTGCTGTTACTGGTCATGCTGGTAAAAGTGGAAAGCCAATTGGAATAGTTTTGGCTGCGTCTAAGTAGGCGTACCAACCCTGCTTTGAGCTAGCCGTCGTTGAATTAGCCAGCCACAGAACCCAACCCATGCACAGACCGAAAGCCAACACGCCACGCGTTCCAGCCAATGGCGCGGCTCGAAGCTGGCGCTCAAGGTGTGCTGGCCTACTGGCAATGCAAACAACATTAACCCGCTGCCCGCTTCGACCCGCGGCTGAATTTCGCGGCCATCCAGCCGGATGATCCAATGCGGGTAATGATAGGTTTCGAGCCGGGCGCTGACAGCCTCGGCGCAATCCAGCACGAATTCACGCCGTTGGTTGCGCAAGCTTTGGCTGACGATGCGACCGCGCCCATTCAAAATGCTAAGACTGCCGGGTTGCGTGGCGGGCGGGTAGGCATCCAATTCGGCTCCGCGTGGCCGGTAATAAATGTGATTACTGGTGTAAGCCTTGACGCGCAGGCTGTCTTCACCTTCGAACCGCGCGAGTGCGTCCATTGACAGTTTTGCGCCAGCGGGTTCGTTCATGAGTTGCAGCGTCTGAGTCGCGGTTAGCTTGGAGACGGGGCCTTGTAAACCAGCCCAGGTCAGACCGGAGTTGAGCAGCACCAACAACGCCAAGAAAAAGGTGAGCAACACGCGCGACAGCGGTTTGAACGCCAGCCAGTATGGCAATCCATCTGTGCGGGCAGCGGCAACAATCAATCCACACGCCAGCGAAACAAAGGGCAGAAAGCGCCAAGGAAATTGAATAAACGACAAACCCGGCAGCCAGCGCCACACCCAGGCCGTGACTGGCAGTGAGATGCTCAGCATAAACAATACCAGCGCCAACGCGAACCGTAACGGCAGCGCCAACCGTTGCCCCCATCGCAACAACGGCCAACAGACCAGCAAACAAAGCAGCGCTAGACCAACCTGCGCCAACGTCGCCGAACTGGCGAGTTGATTCAACAAAGCCCAGGCTTGCCGGTGCTGGCTCGCGTCAGCCGGGGCGGCAAACAGCAAATAGTCACGATAATCGTGCCGCCCAGTTTGTAACTCCACGCGCACCCAGGGCAGTTCGATCAGTTGCGGCACTAAGAAAAACGCCGTGAGCGCCACGACCAAACAGCCGCCCAAACTGAGCCGCCACACACCGCGCCAACCCGTTTGCGGCCAACAAACGAGCGTCAGCAGGGCGATGGCAATGGCACAAAGATAGGTCGTGATCACGTGTGACAGCAGCACTCCGCTCAGGCCCAGCGCCAGGGCGATCACCCCGGCACGCATCCGCTCGCCCAGCAGCAATTCATAGGCGCCGCGTAAAGCCAGCGGAACCAGGCTCAGCGCCACCGCATTCGCCAGGAAGCAGCGATTCAAGCCCAGGATCGGCAAGGCGGGCAAACCAACATAAAGCAAGGCCACCTTCAGGCTGGCGGCGTGGGAAAAGAAGGCGCGCGCGAAATAATAAGCGCTGGCTTGCGCCGCGAACACGCTCAAGGCCAAGGTGAGTTTGAGCGCCGTCAAAAGTTCCAGGTTGAACACCTTCACCCACAACAGGCTGCTGAAATAGGTGAGCGGCGGATAGAAGGTGAACAGCGCGTCGCCCCGGCCACCGTCCAACAGTCCGGCCCAACGCGGCAGCCAATTCCCCTCGGCCACACTCTGGGCATAGGCGCGCGTAATGTGGTAATGCAGCGACATATCGCCGCGCAGGCCAAATTCAGGATGCGTCACCGGCTCCCAGACCAGCAGCCCGGCCAGCAGTATCCACACAGACACCAGCAACACCGTGCGCGGGCGCGCTTGTGACCAAATCTGATTGAGCAGCGTAGCGTGATTCATATTTACCTTGGCGGAATAGGCTGGCGAGAGTGCACTTCACTTGCGGTAATGCTGTCAGGCTAATGTGCGCGGCACAAGATGCCAGCTTGCGCCCTGTCTGGCAACTGTAAAAACCCTGTCACTACTCAGCCTATCTCTGGGAGCGCAAGCGTCCGCGCCAGCCGCATAGCCACAGACGGAAAAAATGCCTTCCTGTAAAAAATCCCCGGTGATGACAACGTAGGGGCAGACCTGTGTGTCTGCCTCGGTCGCTTTTGCAGCCTTCGATGCCGTCTGCCGCCACCGGGGCAGACACACAGGTCTGCCCCTACGTTGTCACCGAAAAATTTACAGAAAGAAAAATGCTGACAGGATACCCTGCGGCAGCATTTCGTCTATTGCCACGCAGCAAGCGCGGACGCTTGCGCTCCCAGGCTAAAAGGTTGGGAATTTTCCGTTGGCTGGGCCGCCGCCAACACTACATTTTCCATCCCGGCCATAGAAATAGGCGCGGACGTGTGGGATGCCGGTGATTTATTACATCTTCCCCGAAGAATTAATAAAAACGGTTGCCAGCCTTATAGTTTTAGTGTACAGTCCGCCCCCGTTAGTAACAAGCTTCCTTACGCCCCGTTTGAACTTGTTACTTTTTGCAAGTCGCAACGATTGCGAAAAACTCGAACCGATAAGTTGTTCGTGTGGTGTTAGTGCCAACTGGAATGGGTTAACTCGCGCTTCTTGGCCTTGGCGAGTTAGGATGCACCTCAACTTCATCACTTTCCCTTATTAACTTTCCCCGTCACTGGTGCCGTTTTGGGGATATTGTCTGTCAGTACCTTTGGGTGTGCTTAAGTGCGGTTTTTTCCCTGAAAATCCACGAGCATTGCGCCTTTCCACCTTCTGCTGACGATGATTTCGAGAGCGTGCTGTAATAGTTCTCGCTCCTGAAGCGCCTACGCGTAACGAATTCCTGTAACTCAAAAACGTCCCGGCAAACTGTTCCGTTTTTGCCAGTTATTCTTTCGTTACCAATCCAGAACTCAAAGTTACCCTGATACTAACAGGGTGCTTGTTGTTTTTGATGGCAAACGCTCGCGCGCTTGCGTTGCCGTAGGCTTACCCGACTGATTGACCAGCCTATTTCCGGGCTGCTCCGCTTGGTTGTCACAGCCTTTTTGGTAACAAGACGCGTCGGCGAGTTAGTCGAGGTGTATCTAGTTATCATCATCTCATCATTACCCCCCTGCTTTATTCATAATCTCGATAACGCTATCTCTAACAATTTCGCCGCTTGTCCCTGTTTTTTAGTCCTTGGACGTTACTTTATTGCAAACGAATGTTCACGGCAGGCAAGCGATCTTTAACCACTATTTACCTTAGTGCTCACACTAGCGCTAGAAGGGGCCACAGAAACCATGAATACGATCAAGAACTTTCTGAAAGACGAGTCCGGCCTTGAGCTTTCCGAGTATGCAGTTGCAACCGCGCTAGTGGTGGCGGCACTGGTTACGGCCTTTACTGACTTGGGAAGCGGAATTAGGGCGCGGATCGTCGCGCTGACTGGCGTCATTACCAGCATCAGTTAATTTTTTTGTTTTCACGATTCCCTACTTTGTCCCTGTTTGTTTGTCTTTGGGCATTACTTAATCGCAAGTGGTGTTTGAGGCAAGCAAATTGAACCTAACAATCATTCAACTTAGAAAGGACCACAGACACCATGAACATGATCAAGAATTTCCTGAACGACGAATCCGGCCTTGAGCTTTCCGAATACGCGGTTGCCACCGCGCTAGTCGTGGCGGCACTCGTCACGGCCTTTACCCAATTGGGAAGCGGGATCAAGGGCCGCCTCACTGCGCTGACTGGCGTCATTACCAGCATCAGCTAACCCTTTTTTGTTGCCAGTTCCAGCAGGAGTGCGATTGATTCATTCGCACTCCTGCGTCTTTGATCTGAGATAGAAGAAAATGCCAAGTCTGCTCATCTTACAAACTGCCTTGTGTTGCATTACGGCAATCCTGGTTGGCTATTTTGATATTCGCTATCGGCGCATTCCTAACAAGTTAGTGTTACCCCTACTGTTGAGCGGCTTGTTATTGGGGCTTGTCTTTGCGGGCACAGCGGGATTGATCGCCAGCTTGCAAGGATTGTTACTGGGCTTTGGCTTGATGTTTTTGCTGCACCTGTTTGGCGCGCTGGGCGCGGGTGACGTCAAGTTATTCGCTGCACTGGGCGCAGTGCTGGGCGTGCAATTGGTCTTGCCGACCTTTGTGATCGCCGTGCTGACGGGCGGCGTGCTGGCAGTGGCTTCGATGCTGTATGCGGGTACGGCACGCGTAACCAGCGAACGTGTGTTGCTGATTCTTGGCGGGCTGGTTATGGGGAGCGTGCCGCGCTTCCCCGTGCCGGACGACAAACGGCAAACGCTGCCTTATGGCGTCGCCATCACGGTGGGCAGTTTGCTTTCGCTGCTGTGGCATAACGTATCAATGAACTAACGGCGCGCCCCTGGGAGCGCAGGCATCCTTGATACCGCTGGGATACCGCTGGGATACCGCTGGTGAATGCGCCAAGTTGTCCGACAAGCTGCCAGCTTGTCGTGGTCGTGGCTGGCGAACATTGGGTTTAACGGCCAGGCATCCGACAAGCTGGCAGCCTGTCGGACATTCGCCAGCACTATCATCATTGCCTGCTGTCAAAGAAAGCCGCGTAGCTTCCTTCTCCCAGTCTCCGGGTCTACGCAAGGTGCGGAAAACGGAACGCTGTGCGGCGTTTCTTTTGGCAGGCAAGGATGCCTGCGCTCCCCGGGGAAACACCGAGTTATTTACTGGCAGAAAAATTCCCCACAGGACAAATGCTATGAAAAATAAAGCCCCCTATCTGGTGCTCATTGGCGCGATCCTGTTCGGCTTGCTGGCGTCGGTTTCAGTGACCAATTACCTGGCCAATGCGCGTGGTACTAACAAGCAGAACACCATCGTCGTGGCCAGCATGGAAATTCCGTTGGGCAGCAAAATCCTGGCCGAACAATTGACCACGGTGCAGATGCCCCAGGGCGCGACGCCCGAAGGCACGTTTAGCGAAGTGGCCAAAGTCGTCGGGCGCGTCGCCGCCACGCGCATCGCAGCGCGCGAAACGGTAATCAATGCGCGCCTCGCGCCGGTGGGTGCAGCGGCGGGCTTATCGGCCATCATCCCTGAAGGCCACCGGGCGATGACCGTCAAGGTGGATGACGATTCGGGCATGTCGGGCTTTGTGCTGCCGGGGACGTATGTAGATGTCGCGGCGGTGATCAATCTGGCCAGCACCGGCGGCGGCACGATTTCGAAAATCATCCTGCAAAACATCAAGGTACTGGCCAATGGTGACAACCTGGACGAACCCACCGACAAGCGCGACGCCCAAAAGGCCCGCACCGTGACCTTGCTGGTCATGCCCGACCAGGCCGAAAAACTATTACTGGCCTCGACCGATGGCCGGTTGCGGCTGGTGATGCGTAATGGCGCAGATCAAAACAATCAGCCGACACAAGGGGCCAACGTGCGTTCGTTGTTGACGGGCGAGGGCGGCCTGTCAGCGGCCAATTACGCCGCGCTGGCCGGCCTGCAACCCGCCACCAGTCCCACACCAACGGCTCCGCCAGCGGCCTCCGCGCGCCAAATCAAACGGCTGGCCCATATCACGGCGATTGTGCCGGACTTTAACAATGCCGTCCCCAAACCCGCGCCCGCGCCGTCCCGCCCGCCGGTTGAATTTTTTGAAGGCACCAAAAAACGTTCGGTTGAATTTCCGGACCGTTAGGCTGTTTCCTCTCCCCACCCATCAGCCGCGCAAGCTAAAAGGAGAATCGTTCTTATGCCGACAAGTCATCCCCTAATCACATCGCGCCGTTGGCGGCGCTGCCAAAGATTCTTGCTGCTGGCCGCGTTTTGGTGCGCGGCCATTGCCGTTTCTGTGCACGCGCAAGAGACCATCATCAAAACCTCGTTTGCCAATCCGCCCAAAGAACCGATTCCGGTGTATGTGCTGACGGGCCAATCCATGGTGGTAAAATTCGATCAGGATTTCGGGCGTGTGGCGGCCTCGAACCTGGACTTTGCCGAGGCCGTGCTCGTCGCGCCCGATCAAATCGTGATCAACGGCAAAGCCTCGGGGCGCGCGCGCATTACGGTCTGGTCGCGCAACAGCGAGGTCTTGATCTTTATTGACGTGGATGTGCGCGTGAATCTGGCCCAGATAGATTCGCAAGTGCGCGCGCTCTTTCCCAAAGACGACATCCGCCTCAGCCAGGCCAACGGCTCGGTGGTGATTTCGGGCAGCGCCGAACCCAAGGTCGTACAACAGGTCGAACAGGTCGTGCAAGCCGCCGGTTTCAAGACGGTCAATCTGCTGGCGCAGCCCGTCCAAAACACCGCGCAGGTGCAATTGCAGGTGCGCGTGGCCGAAGTCTCGCGCAACAAACTGAGCGAGTATTCGTTTTCGCCCGCTTACCAATCTTCACCGGGCACGGGCGGGTTTTCCAATACCGGCACTGGCCCTTATTCCGTGACGGCGATTGATCAAGGCAACATTATCGGCACGGTCGCCAACAACCTGAATCTGTTTATCATGGGGCAAAACGTCTTCGCGTTTTTACGGGCGCTGCAATCGCAGGGCGCATTGCGCGCGCTGGCCGAACCCAATCTGATTGCGATGAGCGGGCAAACGGCCAGCTTTTTGGCGGGCGGCGAAATCCCCGTCCCGCTCGTCACCGGCGCGGGCGGCAACTCGGCGGTGTCAATTCAATGGAAAGAATATGGCGTGCGCCTCAATTTCAAGCCGACGATCATTGACGAACAGCACATCAAGCTGGAACTCGAACCCGAAGTCTCCACGCTCGATTATGCCAATGCAGCGCGGCTGAGCGGCTTTTTGATCCCGGCCTTGCGTGTGCGCCGCGCCAAAACCGGTATCGAGTTGCAAGACGGACAAAGTTTCGGTATCGCCGGTTTGCTCGATAACAACGAAACCAAGTCGTTGGGCAAATTGCCGGTCATCGGCGATGTGCCGATTCTGGGCAATCTGTTCAAATCGAAATCGTTTCAACGCAACGAGACGGAATTGATCTTTATCGTGACGGCCAAACTGAGCAAACCGCTCAACCCCGACGCCGTGCCGCGTCTCAAGGAAGTGGATGGCTTGCGCGACGGTTCGCCGCTGGGCATCGAACAACCGAAGTCGGACAAGTCAGATAAGACGGATGGCGCCGCCAGCGAAACCGCCGCGCCTCCCGCCGAAACCGCAACGCCAACTCCGGCAACGCCAACTCCGGCAACGCCAACGAATGAAGAGACCAAACCCAAGCTGCCAGTCGCGCCGGAACCGGCCAAAGTGGCTGACTTAACGCTGCCCTTGCCGCTCTTCAAGTTTGAAAAATTGCACTGGGTCTTAACGCCGCCGCCCGACATCAAACTCGGCGCGGCGCGCGCGTTGTCGGCAGAATTGAATTTCGTTTTGCCCACTGCCCCCGTGGTCAAACAGGAGCCATAAATGTGTAGGGCAGGTTGAGAACCTGCCCTGCACGCAACTTACAGGGCGGGATGAGAACCTGCCCTACCCCTTGCTTGAGGAGTTTTCTTTATGCGGATCATAAGCCCAGCAACCGCGCGACACCGCCTTGATCAACGCGGCTCGATCCTCGGCGTGTCGGCGATTGCCATCCTCGCCATTTTGGGCGTCGTCGGTCTCGCCGTGGACATCAGCCACATGTATCTGGTCCTCGCCGAATTGCAAAATGCGGCAGATGCGGCCGCCTTGGCGGGTGCGTCAGGCTTGAACGGCGGTCAGGAGGGCATTCAGACGGCGATTGACCGCGCCAGCGCCGCGATGAATAAGTACGAGTTCAATAAAACGGCGGTGGGTTTAGCAGAGGCCAATGTTACTTTCGCCGCCAATCTGGCGGATTTTGGCACGGGCAATGAAAAGACGACCAAGGCTGCCGCGCAAGCCGCCGCCGCCACCATGAAATTCGTCAAGGTGAGCGTCCCGGCGAAAACCGTTTCAACCGTCGTCGCCAAAGCGTTTATGCAACTCGCGGCAGGCGGCGGCAGCGTGCCAGCTTTTACCGTCGGGCCGTCGGCCATTGCGGGTCAATCAGTGGAACTCAGCTTCCCCTGCAACTATGCACCCCTGGCAATCGTCTATGACGGCACAAAGGATTTACCGGTCAAGCCCGGCACGACTTGTGCGAATCAAAAACAATTTACGCGCGGTTGCGTTTACGTACTCACCTGGTCGGCCTCCAACAGCAAAAACCTGAATGCGGGTGAATATGTGATTCTGAATCCCACCACGACGCGCGCGACTGATTTGCGCGCCCGGATGGCGATTGGCGCTGACGGCTGTGCCCAAACCAGCACGACGCAAGCTTTGGATACCGGCGCGGCTTCCGGGCAAGTGCGGCAAGGGCTGAATACGCGGCTTGACGATTACCAAAGTTCGGGCGTGGACCCGGTGCAATTTCCGCCTGACCTCAATGTGAAAACGAGTATCGGCTATGGCCAATACAAAGACGCCCTACCCGGCAGCGCGAATTTTACGGCGCCGACGCACACGGGCTTTCCCAATCGGCGCGTGCTGGTGATGGCGATGGTCCAGGCTAGCAGCTTTGTCAAAAACACGTCGGTGACGATCAGTTCATTTGGCGCCTTCTTTATGCGCGTCATGGTGCCCAACGGCGGCGCTGATCTCGAGGTCGAATACATCGGCGACAGCGTCGTCCTCGGTAACGGCGGTTACACTATCGGCAGCGGACATCTCGCGGGCCTCACCGTGCCTGTGTTATATCGCTAAACGGAAGCAATGATGAATCGCACACAGCTTGCCACTCCGGCCCCATCGTCACACCTGCGTCACCCGCACCGCCGCCGCCGCGAACGCGGTGTGCAAATGATCGAAGTAGTTTTGGTCATGCCGTTGCTGCTGATGCTGATGGCGTCAACGGCGGAACTCGGACGGTACTTTTATACTTACTCGGTACTGGCGCGCGCCACACGCATTTCGGCGCGTTATCTGTCCGGCAGTTTGCTGAACACTGCCAATCACACGGCGGCGAAAAACATGGCGGTCTGCGGGTTGACGACGACATGCAGCATTGCGGTTGTGCCGGGCTTGACCACGAGTAACATTGCGATCACCCCGGCAGCCAATCCGACCACCTGGCCGAGCACGGTGACCGTGAGCATCACCAGCTACAACTATCAACCGATTTTCAACCTGGGCAATTGGACGGGCGTGAGTTGGACATCAGTCGCGGTCAAACCGAGTACGACGATGCGCTATTTATTGAATAACTAATGGCTGAGATGCTGAACCAAATCCGACAACGAGCGAACACGGAACGAGGCACAGTCCTAGTGGAATTTGCCATCGCGGCGCTGGTCTTTTTTGTCGCCGTGTTCAGCGTGCTCGAAATGTCGCGCATGCTGTGGACGTACAACGCGCTGGCCGATGGCGTGCGGCGGGGGGCGCGTTACGCCGCCACGCATAGCCCGGACGCCACCGGTTCGACCACGAACAGTGCCAAGGTAAAAAATGTCGTCGTGTATGGCACGGACAGTCCGGCAGTCGGGGCGCAACCGATTGTTTATGGTTTGGCCACCAGTCACGTCACGGTCACATATAGTGGCAACTTCGGCGTCAATTTGGGAACCGCGACGGTAAGCACGAGCGGTTTCAGTTTTCAATTTCTGGCTATCCCGTCGGTGCTGGGCGCGTCGCTGACGTTTCCGACTTATCAAGTGATCGTGGCGGGTGAAAGCGCGGGGTGCGTGCCCGGCGTGACAACAACCGGTTGTTAGAGTGGTTTGCAATTGCGTGTACGGTAAGGCGCGTAGCGCCGCGAGACGGTACCGCGCGCGTGAGCAAGCGGCGCAGCAAGTACGGCGCACTCACACAATCGTGCAAGCTCCGCTTGCTCACGCGCGCGGTACCGTTTCGCGGCGCTGCTTTTCCTGTCAACCGAAGTGAAAACCGATCTAGTTGCCCCGTAGACAAAACGGGCGCGTGCACACGTTCCCCTTTTGTAACAGAGTTTTGATTCGATATGACACCGTTACTGACTTGTGTAATTCAGGCCGATGACCGGGCGACGGCCACGCATCTCTGCCACGCGCTCGAAGCCGATGCGCGGCTGCGCGTCACGGCCGTCTTTCGCACCAACCAACAGATTTACGAAGAAGTCATGCGCCAGCGCCCGGCCATCGTGGTGTTAATGCTGAGCGCGCAACCGCAAACCACCTGGGCCTTGGCCCAGGCTATTCAACAGGGTGCGCCCGGCGTCGCCGTCATCTGTGCCGCGCAACAAGCTTCCACCGATCTGATTCTGGATACGTTGCGCAACGGTGCGCACGAATTTTTGCGCCTGCCTATCCGGCCCGAAGAGTTGCGCACCGTGCTCGACCGCATTGTCGAAACACATGCGAGCGATCCCTTTGGCATTGGCGGCGCGGCTAAACGCGGGCGCGTCACGGCGGTCTTTTCGCCCCGGGGCGGCTGCGGCACTTCGTTCATCGCGGCCAATCTGGCGGCGGGCATCCATGCCCCGACGGTGCTCGTTGATTTGAACCTGCAAGCCAGCAGTCTGGATTTGTATTTGGGTCTCAAGCCGCGCTTTTCCTGGGTGGACCTGATCGAAAACCAGGCGCGCCTGGACGACCAAATGCTGGTGAGTCTCTTGACGCCTTTCAATGAGCGCCTGTCGTTGCTGGCAGCCCCCGCCAAATCTGAAGACGCCGAGGAAGTGCGGCCCGAACAAATTCACGACGCCATCAACGCCTTGCGGGCGCGTTTCGATCACGTGCTGCTCGATGTGATGCACTCGTTTGACGCCTTGACGCTCAGCGCGCTTGATGCCGCCGACGACATTCTGCTGGTGCTGGGACTCGACATCGTTTCCGTCCGCGCGGCGCAACGCGCGCTCACCATCTTTCAACGCCTGGAATATCCGCGCGCGAAAACCCGGCTGGTGCTGAATCGCTGGAATCAACACAGCGAGTTGGAATTGCGCGAGGTCGAGCGGGCGCTGGGCCAACCCGTGCGCAACCTGATTCCGGACGACTATCGCACGGTGGTCGGATCGCTGAATCTGGGCCAGCCGCTGCTGGCCGCGCCCCCTGCCAGCGCCGTGGCGGCGGAACTGCAAAAACTGCTGGCGGATTGTGAACTGCCACGGGCCGAACAGCAGCCCGCCACCAAACGCGGCTTGCTGGATATGCTCTTACGGCGCAATACGGCGTCCTTGCCGGCGACCCCGCCCAAGACGACCCAGCCGCTGAACCTGGCGACGCCCGCCGCCAAACAGAAACGCACGACGCCGCTGCTGATGCCGCCCGCCGCGCCGGTGCCCGTGCCCGCCGACCCGCAACCACAGGAGCCTGCGCGCTCCGCGCCCTTGCGCGCGCCGCAACATCAGGCACAACAAAAACCAGCCCAGCCAAAACAGGCGCAGCAAAAGAAGGTACCCGGACGTTGAAACGGATGTCCCAGATGCAGGTAAAAGTAAACAAGTAAAGCAATGAGGATGAGCCGCAGTTATGGCATTACGCGATAGGTTAAACAAAAGCGGAGCGCACGCCGTCGTGCCGTTGCGCAATTACGGCGAAGCGGCGCCCGCGCCCAAGCTGAATAGCTATCAGGAAATCAAAGCGCGCTTGCACGGCATGCTGATTGACCGCATGGATTTGAGCCAGCTCAACGTGCTGACGCCGCAAGAGACCCATGCGCAAGTGGCGCGCATCGCCAACACGTTGTTGACCGAAGAAGACCTGCTGCTCTCGCTGGCCGACCGCGAGCGGCTGATCGAAGAATTGCGCCACGAACTGTTCGGCCTGGGGCCGCTCGAACCGTTGCTGGCCGACCCGACGATCTCGGACATTCTGGTCAATTCACCCTACAAGGTATATGTCGAACGCGGCGGCAAGCTCGAACGCACGGGCGTGACCTTTAACGACAACGAGCATGTCATTCGCGTGATCGAACGCATCGTGACTTCGGTGGGCCGCCGCATTGACGAATCTTCGCCGATGGTGGACGCGCGGCTGCCCGACGGTTCGCGCGTCAACGCGGTCATTCCGCCGGTGATGCTCGACGGCCCTTCGCTCTCGATTCGGCGGTTCGGCGCGCAGCCCTTGCGCATTCACGACCTCATCAAAAAAGGCGCGCTGCCCGGCGAAATCGCTCACCTGTTGGAAATGTGCGTCAAGGCACGGCTCAACATCGTGGTGTCGGGCGGCACGGGCGCGGGCAAAACGACGCTGCTCAATGCGCTTTCGGCTTTTATCCCTGAGAGCGAACGTATCGTGACCATTGAGGATTCCGCCGAGTTGTTGTTGCAACAGGAACACGTGCTGCGCATGGAAACCCGTCCACCCAACGTCGAAGGGCGCGGCGAAATCACGCAACGCGAACTGGTCAAAAACGCCTTGCGCATGCGGCCCGACCGCATCGTCATCGGCGAAGTGCGCAGCGGCGAGGCGGTGGACATGCTGCAAGCGATGAACACCGGGCACGACGGCAGCCTCACGACCATTCACGCCAACACGCCGCCCGACGCGCTGACGCGGCTCGAAACGATGGTGCAAATGGCCGGGATGCGTATGTCAGATGCCGCCATCCGCCAGCAAATCGTGTCGGCGATTGATCTGGTCGTACAGGTCGCGCGCCTCAGCGACGGCACGCGCCGCGTGACTTCGCTGACCGAAATCCTCGGGCTGAAACGCAAACAATTTCAGACCCAGGAAATCTTCCGCTACGAACGCCAGGGCGTGGACGAAAACGAGCGCGTCATCGGGCGCTTTCGCTTTTGCGGCGTGCGGCCGCAATTTGCCGAGCGCCTGGCGGCGTGCGGCTTACATCTGCCGCCGGGTTTCTTTGACGAATTACGGTTGCCGCCTGCTTCTTGAGGCGAAAAGTGAAGCGTTGTTCGCCCGGAAGGCGGCGCGCCCTGTACAGCGGACTGCCAGTCCGCTGCCAGGCTCGGCCAGCCGTCCAATCATCAAGCCAGCCAGCGGACTGGCAGCCCGCTGTACAGTTTGAGGAGCAAGAATCTGATGATTAATTTTTTGGTTTTTCTCTTCTGTTTATGCGCCGTTTATACGGTTTATCTGTTTTCCACGCGCCGGGCGACCGCGCGGCGGGAGCGAGTGGGCGAACGTCTGGCAGAGGCGCTGGATGATCAAGTCGGGTTGCCGCCGCCGCGCGCGCAATTGGCCCGCGCGGTCTCGCTGAGCGAGTTGGCCTGGCTCGACCGCTTGCTCAAAAAGAACGCATTGGCGGCGGAGTTGAAACGGCTGATCGAGCAAGCCGACTTGCATCTGACCGTGGGCCGCCTGGTGCTCTTTTCGGTCAGCGCCACGGTGTTGGGGATGTTGATGATTTCGATGCTGATCTCGACCACGGGGCTGATCGTCGTGACGGGCCTGCTGGCAGGCGCGGGGCCGTTTTTACACGTCCTGTACAAACGCAAACAGCGCTTTGACAAATTCATCGCCGACCTGCCCGAAGCGCTCGAAATGATCAGCCGCGCGCTGCTCGCCGGCCAAGGCTTTCAATCCACCCTGCAGTTGATCGCCGATGAGATGCCCGACCCGATTGCCGGGGAGTTTGGCCGCGTTTATGAAGAGCAAACCCTGGGTCTTTCGCTCAAGGCCGCCCTGCAAAATCTGATGCAGCGCGTGCCCATACTCGAACTCAAAATGTGCGTCATCGCGGTACTCGTGCAACGCGAGTCGGGCGGCAATTTGGCTGAGATTTTGGATATTTCGGCCCAGACCATTCGAGATCGTTTTCGCATCAAGGCCGATCTCAGCACGCTCACCACCGCCTCGCGGATGTCGGCGGGCGTCTTGTGCGCGTTGCCCTTTATCGTCGTGCTGATCATTTCGTGGCTCAATCCGACCTACCTCGAACCATTGTTTTTTGATGCGCGCGGGCATCGCTTGCTGCTTATCGCGGTGCTGTTGCAGGTGTGCGGCTTGCTGCTGGTGCGCCAGATTTTGCGCATTCGCATTTGAGTGATTGCGGCGCGCCCACGGCGGTGCGCGCCAGTGACAGAATCAGAGATAGAAGATGTTGGAGACAGAAGATGCTGCTGATTGCGCTCCTGATTTTTGCGTTTGTTTCGCTGGCGGTGTTCAGCGCGTATTGGTTTTTGTTTCAACCCACCACGGCCACCACGCAACGGTTGCGTGAAATTGGCCAGACGGCCAATCCGTTTGCAGAGAGCTTGGCAAGCCCCGCCGCCACCGTGGCCGAACGCGTCGCCGAGCCGCTCAATCGCCTGCTGCCGCCCGCGCCCGACAAGTTGCGCGTGATGCAACGCAAGCTGTTGTTCGCGGGTTATCGCGCGCCACAGGCGGCCTTGCTCTATCGCGCCATTCAATTGGCCTTTTTGGCGGGCTTGCCCGCCGCCACGGTGGGTGCGCTCTGGTTGGCTGAACGCCCGTTGAGCACTTCGTTGGCCTTCATCCTGGGCGCGGCGTTATGCGGTTATTTGCTGCCCCGCGTCAGCCTCGACAAGCTGATCGCCAATCGCCAGTTGCGGCTGCAATGGGGCCTGGCCGATGCGCTCGACCTGTTGACGATCACCATCGAAGCCGGCATGAATTTCAACGCTGCCCTCGTGCGCGTGAGCGAAGAATTGAAAACCGCGCATCCGGCCCTCTGCGAAGAGTTCGATCTGGTCAACCTCGAAATCCGCGTCGGACGCGCGCGCGCGCAAGCCTTGCGCAACCTTGCCGAACGCACGGGGGTGGAAGATATGCGCGCGTTCTGCGCCATCCTCATTCAAGCCGACCGTTACGGCACTTCGGTCGGACGCGCCATTCGCGTCTATGCCAATACCTTGCGCACCAAACGCCGCCAGCGCGCCGAACAGGCGGCGCAACGGGCGGCGGTCAAATTGCTCTTGCCGCTGGCGCTCTTTCTGTTTCCGACCTTGTTCATCGTCGTGCTGGGGCCGGCCTTCCTGACGTTGATGGATATGTTCTTCAACAATTAACCGTGCTCTTGCAAGGTCGCTAACAAGAGCGCTTGAACGGTTTGACTGGCTCCCGATTCCTGACTCCTGATAGCTTGAAAATCAGTCGGCATTTTCAAGCTATAGATTTCAAGAAAAAGCTTTTCCGCGTTGAGTCCCGAAGGGACGTTGGAGATTAGGACAAAGTGCCAAATGAACCTCGCGCCCTGAAAGACAAGGCTTCAATCTGTCGCCCTTTCAGGGCTTGCCGAATTTGGATACGCGCGTTCCGGTGGTTTCACCACCGGCTAATATCCGTAGCGCCTCCGGCGCAAGAAACATTTTCTTGAATGCTATAGCAGGAATCAGGGGTCAGGAATCGGGAGTCAGGGTAGTGTCTTTGGCAGGCGTTTTGAGGGCTTTGCAAAGGCCCTGCTGTCACCCGTCCGGCTTGGCTAAAAATTGACAGCCGTCATTGCTTGGCATAGAGTGCGCCCGTTTTAATGTATGCGTTTTTTTGGGTAGGGCTGATGGGTCGTGTTCACCGTTAGCCGGGTGACGATGCATTGGCAATGAAACCCGCACACCGGCCTTGACCAGCCGGAGCGCAGTGCGGGCAGTTATCAGCTTTATTACGTGCAAGCAGCAAACCGGCGAGTGCTTGCCCTTCCCTTCTGGCTGTTTCACTGAAACGGCCACCAGCCTGGGCCGTCAAAAGAGCCGTTTGGCCCAGCGACATAAGCGTTGTAACTCAGTGGTTCGCGGGCGAACCAGTCAGGCGATCCGTCTCAACAAAGGAGTTCTGATGCACACCTCACAGGCGAAAGAACACGCGCAAGGCAAGGCCAAACAGGCAGGGCGGTTGTCCGTCCTGGCGCTCTGCTTACTCGCGGGGCTGGGTTGCGCCGTGTGGCTGGGCCAGGCGTTGCGCGGTGCCGCGGCCAATTTCCAGATGATCAGAGTGGCGCCCGACAAATTGCTGGTCGGGACGCTCGGCACACCGTATCAAGATGTATTGCGCGCCAGTGGCGGCGGCTCGTCCGTTTACACCTTTACGCTGGACAACGAAGTGCGCGATTGTTTACCGGCGGGGTTGAGCCTGGAAAACGGCACGCCCGATGACGCAGCCGCCGTGCGCGGGACGCCGCAGGAAGCGGGCGTTTTCACCTTCACGGTCAAAGTCAGCAGCCCGCCCGCCGTCCCCACGCGCCAGCATTTCACCATCCTCATCCGCGCGCGCGCCGCTTGCCCGGTGCTGGGTTTGGTCGAAGACGTTCCTTGCAATCCGCGCCTGACGCTCGGCGTGTTTTACAGCGAAACCTTCAACGTGGCCGGCGTGGGCACAGCGCCCTATCAGTTCGACGTAGACGCGCGCGTCGGCGAACGCCTGCCCAGAGGAATGGAACTGGTGCCCGGCCCGCGCGCCGATCAAGTCACGTTGCGCGGCACGCCCGAAGAAACAGGGTTTTTCACCTTTCACATCCGCGTCGAAGACGCCAACGGCTGTTATGGCGTGATCTGTCACGACTATCCGATTCGCAACAACCCGGAATGCCTGCTGAACCTGTTCCCCGACAATCTGGACGAGGTAGACAGCATTCAAAACGAACCGCTCGCGCTCAGCTTCACGCCGAACAACGGCGCCGCGCCGTATGCGTTCAGCTTCGACAATCGTCCGGGCGAAAGTGTGCCGCCGGGCTTGCTGCTGGCGTCCAACGCCACTGCCGAACGCGCGCTGCTCAGCGGCGCGCCGCAAGAGGCGGGAACGTTCTCTTTCACCTTGCGCGCCAAAGACAAAAACGGTTGCGAGATCACGCAGAGTTACACGCTGGCCGTGCGTTCCAAAATTCCCGCGAACCAGCCGCCGGTATGCCCCGCCGTCACGCTGGCGCCGCAACTGTTAGCCAATGGCACACTCAAACTCAACGCGCCGTTCAATCAAACGTTCACGGCCAGCGGCGGAGCTGCGCCTTACACCTTCACCGTTGAAGCCATGCCGCCGGGCCTGCTGGTGAATGCGTCAACCAATCCCAACGAGCAACTCGCGCTCGGTGGCGCGCCAACACAGACGGGCAGTTGGGAATTTCGCGTCAAAGCGACTGACAAGAATGGCTGCGAGGGCAACCGCACTTATGTGCTGAACGTGCATGACCCTGATTGCCCGGTCATCCTTTTACCGCGCAGCTTGCCCGGCGGCGTGGCCGGAGAAACATACGCCGCGCAAACGATCCAGCCACAACCCGCCAATCGCGCGTACAACCTGACCATCAGCAGCGGCGCGTTGCCGTCCGGTCTGATGCTCGCGGGCAATGTCTTGCAAGGGACGCCGACACTGGCAGGCACGTTCAAATTCACGCTCACGGCGCAAAGCGGCACGTGCAGCGGTGCGCGGGAATACACCGTGTTGATCGGCGGGCCGTTCGTGTGCCCGCCGAATCTGACGCAGACGCTGGCGGCGGGCGCGACTGAGGCGGTCGTGAGTTATCCGCTGCCCACGGCCCCGCCCGGCAATACCGTCACTTGCACACCGGCTGCGGGTTCGACGTTCAAACGCGGCGCGACGACGGTGACCTGCGTGAGCGCGGGCGCAGCCGCGACAATGATGTGCAGCTTCACGGTGACGCTCACGACTTGCACCATCGGCTGTCCGGCGGCTGTGACGGCGACGTTGCCCGCCGGGCAATGCGCAATGGCGGTGACTTACGCCGCGCCTGTGTTGGAGGGCGCGTGCGGCCCGGCGACGTGCACGCCCGCGTCAGGTTCGAGTTTTGCGGCGGGCGTAAAGACGGTGACATGCACTGCGCCGGATGGCGCGGGCGGCAACAGCGCGTGCAGCTTCACGGTGACGGTCAACGCTACCCAAATACCCCCGCCCACATGTCCGGCGAATATCACCCGCGCGGCGGATCAGAATCAGTGTACGGCCATCGTGAATTACGCGCCGCCGGTTGTGCCCGCCGACTGTGTTGGCACGACGGTCAGTTGCGTTCCGGCTGCTGGCACGGCCTTTCCGTTGGGCGTCACGACGGTGACGTGCACGGCGACGGATGCGGCGCAAAACAAATCCACCTGCGCTTTCACGGTCACAATTAACGACGCGCAAGCGCCCACGCTGGTTTGCCCCGACAACCTCGTCAAAGCGGCGGATCAAAACCAATGCGCGACGGCGGTGACATACACCAACGCGACGGCCAGCGATAATTGCGCGGGCGTGGGCACGCCGGTTTGCACGCCGCCCTCCGGTGCGACCTTCACGGTCGGCCAGACGACGGTGATGTGCAGCGTGCGCGATGCCGCGCAGAATTTGGCGACGTGCAGCTTCACCGTCACGGTCAACGACACCCAAGCGCCCGTCATCACTGCGTGCACGCCAGAGCAGCGCGTCGTGGCGAACGGCCCGGCCACGGTCAGCTATCCGCTGCCCAGCGTGACCGACAATTGCGCCAACCCAACCGTGAGTTGCGTTCCGGCGTCCGGCACGAGCTTCCCGCCGGGCGTCAGGACGGTCACCTGCACGGCGACCGATGCGGGCAACAACACAGCGGCGTGCAGCTTTACGGTGACGGTGACGGGTTGCGGATTCGTGCCGACCCCGCCCCCGCCCGTGACGGCCAACGCCGCCGCCGGCAGGTGCGATGCGGTGGTCGCTTACGCCACGCCGGCGACGAATGGCGCGTGCGGCGTGGTGACGTGCGCGCCTGCTGCGGGTGCGAGCTTCCCCGTGGGTATCACGACGGTGAATTGCAGCACGACAGATGCGAACGGCGTCACGAGTTCGACCAGCTTCACGGTGACGGTCAATGACACGCAAGCGCCGGTGCTTACCAACCAATGCCCGGACGACCTGCGCGTAGTTTCCGCTACGCCCACAACGGTTAGTTATCCGCTGCCAGCGGCCACCGACAATTGCGGCACGCCAACGGTAAGTTGCGTGCCGGCCAGCGGCGCGACGTTCGCGCTGGGGCTGACGACGGTGACTTGCACGGCGACTGACGCGGCGCGGAATGCGTCCAGTTGCACCTTCCGCGTTGGCGTGACGCCGTGCCCGCAACTCTCAAGCGACCCGGTTACAGTCGAGGCCGCGGCGGGACAGTGCGCGGCAGTGGTCAGCAGCTATCCGCTCCCGGCTGACAGCGCGGATTGTGGGACAGTGACTTGTGTGCCGCCCGCCGGTGCGACTTTCGCAGTGGGCGTGCGGACGGTGACTTGCAGTTCCACCGACAGCAGAGGCGTGCCCAACGCGAGCAGCTTCACCGTGACGGTCAAGGACGCACAACCGCCACGGCTGACCTGCCCGCCGAATCTGAGCGTGAAAGCGGCCACGCCCAGCGCGGTTAGTTATGACTTGCCGCTGGTCACGGATAATTGCCCCGGTGTGGGCCAGCCGGTTTGCGAGCCTGCGTCCGGTTCGATTTTCCCGGTGGGCGCGACCACGGTGATTTGCCGGGCGCGCGATGCGACGAACAATGAAGGCCAATGCAGCTTCACGGTGACGGTGGCCCCAGAACCCTGCCGTCTCATCTGTCCCGCGCCGGTAAGCACGGATGCCGCGCCCGACCAATGCACGGCACAGATCAACTATCCTCCGCCCGCCACCGAAGGCACGTGCGGCGCAGTGACGTGCACGCCGCCATCCGGCTCGTCGTTCGCGGTGGGCGTAACGACGGTGACTTGCCGCGAAGCCAGCGGGGCCGTTTGCAGCTTTGCGGTAACGGTCAATGACAAACAAGCGCCGGTCATCGCTAATTGCGCACTACCCAATCTGACGCGCGCCAATGATCCGAATCAGTGCCAAGCCGTGGTGAATTACGCGCTGCCGCCCGTGACCGACAACTGTCCCGGCGCGCTGGCCGTTTGCACACCGGCTCCCGGCACGGCCTTTCCGGTGGGCGTAACGACCGTGACTTGCCGCGCCCGTGATGTGGCGGGGAATACTTCGCCCTCAACTTGCAGCTTCACGGTGACGGTCAACGACACCCAAGCGCCCCCGCCGCCCGTCTGCTCCGCCAACGTGACGCGCGGCAACGATCCGAATCAGTGTCAGGCCGTCGTGAATTACACGCTGCCCGCTGTGACGGACAACTGCCCCGGCGCAGTGGCCGTTTGCACTCCAGCCCCCGGCACGGCCTTCCCCGTGGGCGTGACGACGGTGAATTGCCTCGCCCGTGATGCAGCCGGCAACAGTTCGCCAGCGTGCAGCTTCACGGTGACGGTCAACGACACCCAGGTGCCGGTGTTGGCGCAACCGGCTGACCTGCGGCAATCCGCCGAGCTGAATCAATGCCAGGCCGTCGTGAATTACGCGCCGCCGGCCGCGACGGAGAATTGTCCGGGCACGGTAACTGTCAGTTGCACGCCCGCGCCGGGCACGGCTTTCCCGGTGGGCGTGACGACGGTGACGTGCACCGCGCGTGATGCCGCCGGGAATACTTCAGCACCGCGCAGCTTTACGGTGACGGTCAACGATACGCAAGCGCCGGTCATAGACTGCCGCCAACTAGCCAATCTGACGCGAACCAACGATTCGAATCAGTGCCAGGCCGTTGTGAATTACGCGCTGCCCACCGTGACGGACAACTGTCCCGGCGCAGTGGCCGTTTGCACACCGGCCCCAGGCACAGCCTTTCCCGTGGGCGTGACGACCGTGACGTGCAGCGCCCGTGATGCGGCGGGGAATACTTCGCCCGCGCCAGCGTGCAGTTTCACCGTGACGGTCAACGATACCCAAGCGCCGGTCATCACCAATTGCCCGCTGCCCAACGTGACGCGCGCCAACGATCCGAATCAATGCCAGGCCGTCGTGAATTACGCGCCGCCGGCCGCGACGGACAATTGTCCGGGCACGCTAACTGTCAGTTGCACGCCCGCGCCGGGCACGGCTTTTTCAGTGGGCATGACGACGGTGAATTGCACCGCGCGTGATGCCGCCGGGAATGCCTCGTCTTCAACTTGCAGTTTCACCGTGACGGTCAACGACACCCAAGCGCCGGTGTTGGCGCAGAAGGCGGACTTGAGTCAACCCGCCGACTTGAATCAATGCCAGGCGGTCGTGAACTACGCGCCGCCGATCGTGACGGACAATTGTCCGGGCACGCTTGTCGTCAGTTGCACGCCCGCGCCGGGCACGGCTTTCCCAGTGGGCGTGCGGACGGTGACTTGCACCGCGCGTGATGCCGCAGGAAATGTTTCAGATCCGCGCAGCTTCAATGTGACAGTCAACGACACGCAAAAGCCCACGATGATTTGCCCGGACAGCCTTAGCGTGCTGGCCACCGTGCCCACGGCGGTCAGCTTCCCGCTGCCTACGGTCAGCGATAATTGCGCTGGTGTGCGCGCGCCGGTGTGTGATCCCGCCTCCGGCTCCACATTTGCGGTGGGCACGACGACGGTGACGTGCATGGTGGCCGACGCGGCGGGCAACACAGAAAGTTGTAGTTTCAAGGTGACGGTCGGCCCATGCCCGCTGGCTGTAACGGGAGCGCCGCTGAATTTCGCCGTACCGATTACGGCGGGGCTGACGCCGAACACGCAAGCCACCAGCCAGGTGCTGACGCTCAACAATGCGAATTGCGGCACAGTCAGCTTTGGCCTCGCGCTACAACGCAACGACAGCAATACACGCTTGACGGACAAAAACGATGGCCGCGCCCTGCTCATTGCCGCCAACGGCCAGCGCAGTCTCGATCCCGCCAGCCGGCGGCCTCTCTATGTCAAGCTGGTGGGGGCAGAGACGCTGGTGAATCTGTGCGACCCCGCCCAGGCCAGCGGGACATGCGACAGCTTCACGCTGGCGGCGGGCGCGTCGTTGAGCTTGCGCGTATTTTTTGATCCGCTGATCCCGGCGCGCGCCAGCAGCACGGGCAATCTGACGGCGGCGCAAGTGCTGCCGCTCGATTTGTCTTCCCAACTGCTGCTCAAACCGCCTGCCGGCAGCCCGTTGCCGAATAACCAACCGCTTTCCACCATCACGGCCCGGCTCGCGCCGCAATTTCGGTTGGTGCATCCGTGCGATCCGACGCGCGACCCGGCGCAAAACCCGGTGGTAACGCTGACAAGAGAGGGCGGCGGCACCGTGATTGCCGTCACCACCACAATCTACGATCCGGGCCGCGCCTTGCAACGTGTCCGCTACGAGTTACTGGAAGGCCCCACAGCCACCGTGCCGGTGCTAACGTATGAGGCGAGCACAGCACTGACGGATGTGATCAACGCTACGCCGTTGCACCTTGGACAGACATTCGCATTTATCCAACGGTTCGGGCCCGTCGATCCCAGAACAGAATTCCACGTGCGGGTCACGTTGAATGGCGACGCGAACCTCTCGACCGTTTCAGGCGAGACCGGTTGCCCAGCCAGTTTCCAGTCAGGACAGCCGGGGCAGCCGGAACGGCCCGAAGACCCTGCGCCACTGATATTGCCGGACGTGGAACTCGCGCCCCTCACCCGCGCGCCGCGCCCGCCCGCAAACAATTTAAGGAGACGCCGATGAATCAATCCCCCACCGCCCGCATCAGTCTATTCCTGATCGCCGCCCTGGCCGCAGGCTTGCTGCCGCCACCATTGCACGCTGAAGCGCGCCGCGCACAAACGATGCAAGTGGCTTTCGACGGCGACCTGGCGCGCCCGGTCAAGTGCCAGGCAGCCGCCACGCCCACCACACCCACCAGCGCCAAACCGACCAAAGCCAGCACGAAACCCACGCCGCCCGCGCCGGGCAAGCAATTGGCCGGAACGACGTGCAGCTATGCGACGCGCCTGACCGTCCCAGGCCCTTCACGCAGCGCCCTGAATGCGCCGTTGCAATTTCTCTATGCCAGTTTTACCAGCACACCCGCGCCGCAAGAGAGCCGCCGGCCCGCCGTCGGGGTGCCGGTGAAATTCACCTTGTCCAATCCTGCGTTGGGTACGCTTAACACTTCCGAAGTGGAAACCAATGCCGAGGGTATTGCTGAAGTTCAGTTCACTGCTAATACCGACCACCAGCGCGGTTTCTTGCTTGCGACAGCGGGCAGTGCGGAAAAGAAAATTCCGCTCGAAGTGGTACGACCCGCTCCCACCAAGGTGCTGCTCATTGCGGGATTGCTGACGTTGATCGCGGTCGTCGTCACGGTCGTCGTCACCAAAAAAGGCGACATCAAACCGCTACCACCACCGGTGATTCCGTAATGGCCGTGACGACAGGCACGGCGACTTGGCAGACTACGGCACAGCTTAGGCACTGTTCAAAAATAACTTGATCATTTGAGCCAGGCAGCGCGGCGAGGACTGGGACGCATTGTTCATTTGTCATTGTTGATTTGTCATTTGTCATTGCCCGACAGCGCATTCCGCAATGACAAATGAACAATGAACGTAACTACTCAGCCCCAAGGGGGCGCAATATAATAGCCCGGTGCAACGCACCGGGTCAGCAGATGGATGGTTTCCAAGCCCCAACGGGGCGCAATAGTTATTGCGCCCCGTTGGGGCTTACCTGATCTGATGTCCTGCTCCCAGGGCGTTGCCCTGGGCTTCTTTACTTCGCCCCGTTGGGGCTGAGCAGTTGCCAATGAACAACTTATTTTTGAACAAAGCCTTAGTTCTTTCTCTCCGCACTTGTAGGCAACGCGAGCTTGGCTTTGGCGGCGTCCAGGCCTTGGCGTACCTCGCGGGCGCGCGGATGCTCATTGCCATAGACGGCTTCATAAATGGGAATGGCTTCGGTATACAGCGTCACGGCGTCGGCATACTTTCCCAGCGTGAAGTAAAGCGTGGCGAGATTGTTTTTGTCACGCGCCGTTTTGATATTGCCCGGCCCCAGCAGCCGCTGGTGAATGTCGAGCGCCTGTTTCAACAGCGGCTCGGCCTGTTCGGGCCGTTGTTGCTGAAAATAGAACAGGCCTTGATTCAGATAGATTGTCGCCAGACTGGTATAAAGCGTGTCATAAGTCCTTAACCGTTCATCACTGAGCGGGCCTGGCCCAATCTTCGCTTCCAATAACTGGCGCGCCTGGGTGAAATTGGCGGCGGCCTGTGTGGGCTTGTCCCAGAGCAGATACAGCGTCGCCAAATCGCTCAGGTTGATCGCGCATTGCGGATGATCGGCACCCAGGCCACGCTGATTGATGTCGCGGGCTTGCAGCAGCAGTCGCTCGGCTTCGGGATAATTTTTTTGCTGCTGAAACAGCTTCGCCTGTCCGCTGAGGTTGGCCGCGACCTCGATGTTGTCGGGGCCGAAGTTTTTTTCGAGCAGCGCGCGCGCCTGCTCGAAGCGCGGCGCGGCGTCTGCAAACTTGCTCTGCGCGCTGTAAACCACACCCAGCTTGTTGAGCACGCGCGCCACATAGGGGTGTTCGGGCAGCGTCTGTTGCAATTTCTGCAAAGCGTTTTGATACGACGCTTCGGCCTGGAGGTAATCCTGCAACCGGTAATAGCTGTCACCGAGACTGGTGAGCGCGACGCCTTCGCCCAGCGCATCGCCGCTTTGCACAAAGAACTGACGCGCGTCTTCAAAACGGCCCGCCGGATCGTCGCCTCCAAACATCAACTCGGTCAGGAGCGGTGTGAGCTGGCTGTTGAGCCGGTCAGAAGCCGCGCTTTTTTCGGCCAGCTTGGTTTGCCGCAGCGTTTCCCGGCGTTGCAGATAACTATAAATCGCCGCCACCGTGGCGATCACAAACGCCACCGTCAGAATCGCGGCGAACACGCGCGCGCGTTTTAGCTCGCGCTGGCGTTGCGCTTCTTTGTCGGCGGCGGCGCGGCGCTTTTGCTCCGCCTGTGCCGCGCGCTCAGCCTGACTGTCCGTCAACAGCTTTAACACGCCCGCGAAATCGTGGTGATACCGCACGGCCCAGGCGGCGGATGGCTGATTATCCGTTTGCCATTGCAGGGCCGCGTCCAAATCCACCCCGCTCAAAACTTCGGCTTTGCCCGCCGCGCGCCGTTGCGCGACATCGGCCAAGCGGCGATAGGTCGCGGCAGCTTCGGCCTCTTCGTTGACCCAGTTCCGCAAACGCTGCCAGACGCGCATCAGGCTTTCGTGCGAGATGTCAATGCGCGTCTCGGCCTGCAATCCGGGCCGATCCTCGCGCGGCGGCATCAGAAAGGAGCGGCCCGGCGCGCGCAAGGTTTCGATGACGGTGACGACGCCCGGCAAGCTGGCCTGCGCCACGGCGCACAGCGTTTGCAATTCGACCGGACGGCGAATCTCGCGGTTGTCCTCGCCTTTTTCGGTCAGGCACTGAAAGACCTTTTTGGCGAATTGCTGATGGCGTTCGTCGAGTTCGGCAAAGGCTTCGTCCGCGTGTTTTGAAAGTGCGTTTGCCAACCCACCAACGGCTTCGTAATGCGGCAAATCAATGGAATGCGGAATGCGGAGTGCGGAATGCGGAATGGTCTTGGCTTCCGCGTCAGTTTCGGCGGCGACAGTTGGAGTGTTCGAATCGCGAGATTCCGCATTCCGCATTCCGCACTCCGCATTCCAATAGTCCCAAGTGCGCATCAGCGCATGTTGCAGGATCGGCAATTGATCCTGCCGGTCGCCGATGTCGTTGAGCAGCAGATTGACCAGCCGCGTAGTGATCTGTCCATTGCAGAGCGCGATGGGGCCTTCGATCACGTCGCGCAATTGGTCGCGGGTCAGGCGCGGGATCAGGTATTGGCTTTCGTTGATCGCTTCGGGCAAGTCCCAGAACTGGGCGCAATCGCCGAGGAAGTCGGAACGCATTGTCAGCATCACGTATAGATGCTGTTCAAAATTGCCCTCGGCATTGGGCCGGACGGCTTCGAGCAGCAATTTGACGAAGGCCGCCGCGTCGTCATCGTAGGTTTGATTGTTGGCCCGGCGCGCTTCGCGGGCGTAGCGGAAGAGTTCCTCGAACTGATCCACCACGACGAGCAGGTTTTTGGTTTGATCGCCGGGCAGCATGTTCTGCTGCCCGGTTTCGACTAAGCCACGGCTGCCGCGCCGCAACATGGCCTCGGTCACAGCGGTTTGAATTTGGTTGTGTTCGGGCTGCGCCGGCCCGAAGACTTTGGGATCGTTGAGCGCGCGCGCCAGATTGCCGAGCGGATCATCGCCGGGCCGCATGACCGCGATGCGCCAATTCGAACCGGCCCCCGGCATCATCCCGCTACGCAAGGCGGGCAACAGTCCGGCAAACACGAGCGAAGATTTGCCGCTGCCCGACGTGCCGACCACACCCAAAAAGCGTTTGGCCGACAGCTTGGCGATCATCTTTTCGACCTGGCCGTCGCGTCCGAAAAAGAGCTGGCTCTCTTCGTACTTGAACGGGCGCAGACCGGGGAATGGATGCGCGGGCAGAAACGAGGTCATCGGCCCTCCGTCGCGGCGCGAATGCGTTGCACAAAAGGCTCAATGATTTCCGGTGTGAAGGGCGCATAATTTTTCAGCACCAGCGGATCGCTGGAATTGAGCAAATCCTTTTCCATGGTCTCGGCCTCGCCGATGTAAATCGCCTTGGCCGCCAGCGGTTTGGTGCGCCCGGTCGCGCTGAGCTTTTGAATCACGCGCCAGATGTTGCCGAACCATTCCTCATCGGCGGCGCCGTAATACAGCAACACCGCATCGCTGGATTGCAGCAGTTGTTTGTACCTTTCCGGCGGCTCCTGGCTTTGCAGCGGTAATTTCACTTTGAAGGCTTTCTCAAGTTTGAGGTAGCTGAACAGCGGCCCGACCTGGGCGAAATCCTGCTCGTGGCAGAACAGGCAAACCGTGACGGGGTCGCCCGCCAGTTCGGCCCAAATGTCTTTGGGCGGCGGTTTGAGCTTTTTGTGAATCTCGGTTTTCAGGTCTTCGAGTTTGACTTGCAGGAACTCAGGCGAGGTGTTTTTGACCTGGGTGACGAAACGCTCTTGCTGACCGCCAGCTTTGAGCGTCAAGCCTGGCGGCAACCAGACCAGTTGCGTCAGCTTCTTGGCTTGGGCCAGTGCGGCGGCCAGATCGTATTGCACGTGCGGCATTGACCGTTCCTCCACATCCACATCCAAAATGCCGCCGTATTTCTCGCCCAGTAAATGCACCGCGAGTTGGGCCTGTTCCAGGTACTGCTGCACGGCGGTGTTGAATTCTTCCACGGCAGAGGGCAACGGCTGATCGGGCAGCACGCGAAACTTGAATTGCTGTAACTCGCTCTTGATCAGCTTGTGGGCTTCGACTTGGTCTGGGGCTGGTTCGGCTAGATAAACGGCAGGCATCTCCGTGGTAATCGCCGCGCTGGCGCTGTTGGGCAATACGCTTGGGGGCGGCGGCGGCGCGGGCGCGGGCATTGGATTGGGCGTGGGCGCAAGAACGGGCACGGGCGCGGGTATCAGCGGAAGCGGCGGCGCAGGCGCAGGCAATGTGCCCGAACCGCGCAAGCGGCGGAACAGCAGATGCAGGTCTTCGCACAGGGCATTGACCTTGTCCACGAAATCCGGAATGTCCTTTGTCTTGAGTTCCGGCTGCAAGTCAATATGCCTGCCGCTGCGTTCTTCCTCGTAGTAAAACCGGTGTTCGAGCACATCCTTGATGCTGGCGAGCAAGGCCTGTCCATCCAGTTGAAAGCTGCCCCCTTCAATCGAAGTCTTGACGGCTTTGAGCAAACGTCCCCCGCCCGTGCGTTTTTGAAATTCGCGCAGTTCCCACAGGCACCACTCGGCTTTGATATAACGCGGCGAGATGACGGCGAGCATCACGGCGCTCTGTTCCAGCGCCCCGGCCAGTTGCTCAGAAAAGGTCTCGAACCCATTGAGTTGCGGATCGCGAAAGATCGTGATCTCCGCGCCCAGTTTGACGCGCAAGGTTTTGCGCAACAGGTCTTCAAAAAAATCCACCCAGCCAGGCACGCCCTTGATCAGCGGATCGTTGTCAATGTGTGCGTAGCTGACGAAAATGTCGTGCTCATAGCCCGGTATGTAACCCATCGCAAACCTCCATGCGGATGCGGGAAAGCAAATTGCCTGCGGAAGAAAAGGAAAGCTGACAGCCCCTGTTTAACAGACGCGTGAACCGCGCGATTGGGACGCACTCTTATAAACCATTGGCTGGGAAAATTGAATGATGGCGGGCTGAAATTTGATCAATGCCCCTGTGACCTGGCTATGACTTGATAGTTGAATCAGGCGGGCCAAGCTCTTCGGTGCGATAGCCCTGCGGATAGCTGGGATGCGGCAGCGCACTGCGCAACAGCGCTTGCCGCCGTTCGGGCAACCAGCGCACGACACGCGCCCGCATGCGCAATGTACCTTCGACCAGCGCGCGCATCCCCCGCGCTGGTTGGGGAAAATCGAACGCGGCGCATAACCGCTCATCCATCAACGCATACACAAACGGTTCGCCCAACGGCCAGAGCGGTTTGGGCAACAGCCACGACAAAAACAAATCGCGCGTCGCGGCGGCAGTGCGACGGCTGGCATCGGAATAACGAAAGCGCGTCTGTTCGTATTCCACATTGAATTGCTCATACTCGGCCAGACTCGGCGGAATGTCTTGAATGTTCATGCGCCTGCCCACTTCGCGCCAGAAGTAATACAGCGCTTGCCGCTCCTGCTCGACCATGCGCCGCCAGCCGAAGCGGTCAAGCCAGCGGATCGGTTCGAGAATGAAGGTCGAGAGCACATAGCGGAAATCGTCGTTGGCGATTTTGAAGCGTCCGTGCAAAGCATTCATTCGCGCCAACGCCGCGCGCCCGCGTTCGCTGTCATAACCGTACTCGTAAATCTGGCTCATGATCAGATCGGTGTCGTCATAACGTTTCTGCGCGCGCTCTTTGAACTCGCCCGTGCGGTCGAGCAGCGAACCGATGCTGGGCACGGCGAAGGTGCGGAAGAGGGCGAATTCGAGCGCGCGCACCATATCAAAGGGGAATTCGTGCGCGGCGCACAGAAACATAATGCGCTGGTGCTCGCGTTCGGGATCAAGTTGCAGAATTTCCGCTAAGGCCTGGTGTCGCTGTTTCATCTTTGGAGTCTCCCTTCAGGTTTGGACATTTGAGCCACTCACGAGTACGCGCCGATGCACGTACTCAGATTCATCTATAGCCTTCGGGTGCCTTGACCGACCTAGACCTCTTTGCTAGTATCCGCCGCGACTCCGGGCATTCTCAATTTCCAATTCTCAATTGAATTAACTTCTGCGGATCATTCCAGACGCGCTTGCAGGTGTGTGGCATGGTGTATGTATATGGGCATAGGTGTCGTGGTCTCTCCGCCCCAACTGAGGATGACCTTCCAGCATGAAGTGTGAAAAGTGTGCCTGTGAATTGCCCGGCAGTCGTGTGACCTGCCTGCAATGCGGCTTTAACAATGCGGCCCAGCGCGCCGATAGATGGAAAGCGCAACGCCAAGCTGCCCAACCAAACGAACAACCGCTGGCCGAACAAGTGACGGCAAAGGTGGCGTCAAAAACCTTGGCCGAGACTGCGCCGCCAACTTCGCCCGCGCCCAGGTCAACGGCGAGCGCCGCCGCCGCCCGCGTGCGCGCGCGCTATGCGTCAGAAGCCAAGCTGTTGCAATTCCCCGTGACGGCCAAGCCCGAAGCGGAAGCGCCCAAAGCAACGGCGTCCAGCGAACCGGCCTGGCGTGAATTGGCGCGCGCCAAGGTGCGCGAACACCAGCAACGCCGCAACGGCGACGGCGACGACAACACCCCGCCAACGCCTGTGTCTGATGACCCGACTTCGCAACTGATCGTCGAATCGGCGCTCAAACGCATTCGCCGTACTCAGGCGCCGCCCGTTGTACGCGCGCTGCCGCGCATCACGCGCCACAGCGGTGGACAGGCCGTGGCCCGCGCGCTGCAATATGACGAACAGCCGGTTGAAGAAGCGCCGCCGGCTACGCCCGTAACCGCGCCTGAAGCGCCCCAGCCGGAACCAGCGCCAGCACCAGCGCTCCGTGCGGTGGCCGCCGGCCCCCGCGTCGCCCCGCAACCCATGAGTCAAGTGGCGCTGGCGTCCTTGCGCGCGCGTCTGGACACCGTTGTCCCCAACAACACCGCTCTCAGCGGCGTGGCGGAGAACGCCACCGCCCCAATGACTGACGAAGCGCAGGTGATGCCAGCACCAACGCCGGAACAGCCGGTGACGCCCGCCGAAGCCGCCTTTGAACAACAGGCGGAGTTGCGCGCGCAGACGAGCAAGAAAAGCAACGTCTGGATTGGGAAACCGGCGCCCATTTGGTTGCGCGCCTTGGCGGGCGCGGTGGATTTGGAAGCTGCGGCGCTGGCCTATCTGCCCTTTTTCGGCGCTTACACGTCGCTCGATGGCCCGCCGGGCTGGTCGGATTTCTACCTGATGGCCAGCATCCTGGCCGTCGTGCTTTATCTGTACCAACTCATCACCTACAGCTTTAATGGCCGCACCTTTGGGATGGCCTTGTGCGGCTTGCGCTGCGTGGACATGACGGACGCCAGCACGCCGGTTCCCTTCAACCGGCGGCTCTGGCAAGCGCTGGGCGGCACCATTGCGCTACTCTGTCCACCGCTCAATTACATCGTCACCCGGCTCACCGAGCATCAACGCGGCCTGGCTGATGCGCTGGGCCAAACGATCACGTTGCGGCGCGCGGAAGATTGAGACTGCCAAACCAAGACATAACCAAGAAGCAACGAAGAGCACGAAGCGATTCTGAAGAGGCTGCTTAGCTCCTTTAATTTCCTTCGTGCTCTTCGTTGCTTCGTGGTTTCGGTTTTTCGTTTTGACCGATTGCGATTAGATTGATGCGCGATGGACAATTTCCTCTTGCACGCGCTCACCAACGAATTGAACACGACGCTCAACGGGCTGCGGTTGGCTCGGCTTTATCAACTTGGCGCGACCGATCTGGCGTTTGATTTCAAGCTGCGCGACGGGCGCTTGTTGTATCTCTCGACCGATCCGCAGCGGCTGGCGTTGTATTTGACCGCGCGTTCAGCCCGCCAGTTTGATCTCGCAGCGCGCAATGACACGGCCTTCCCCGCCCTGGTCAAAAAGTATCTCGGCGGCGCGCAATTGCTTGGCGTGGAAAAACTTGGCTATGACCGCGTGGTGACCTTTCATTTCGCGGCGGAGGACGAGGCGGGACAGCCCGTGTCGCGCGCGTTGGTCTGTGCGTTGATCGGGCGCGCCGCCAATGTTTTCCTGCTGGAAGGCACGCGCCTCATCGCCACCTTGCGCGAAGTCACCGCGCTGCCTGACAGCTATCGCGACCCCGCGCCGCCGCCCGACAAACTCGATCCGTTTTCGGTCACGCCGGAAGCCTTGACCAAGCTCATCAGCGAATCCCCAGGCGGATTGGCCGCCGCCGCGCAACAACACCTGCTCGGTTTCACCACGCTTTATGCTGCTGAATTGGCACAACGCGCGGCGCAGACGGACGCGCACACGGCGCTGACCGAATTACTAACCGCGTTGTTTGAACAGCCACCGCAGCCTGTACTTTACGCCTCGGCTCCGCTCGCAGAATTGCAGCGCGATTTGGGGCGACCCGGTGTCTCATTGACGTTGTCGCCTATTGCACTCACGCATCTGACCGCACTCGCGCCCCCCTTCCCCACCGTCAACCAAGCGGCGGATGCCTGCTTCACCTTGCTGGATGAGCGGCGCGGCTTTCAATCGTTGCGGCAACAATTGCATTCGCAACTCACCACGAAGCTGAAAAAACAACGCGCCTTGCTCGTCAATCTGACGCGCGAACGCGACGGCTTCAGCCGTGGCGAAACGCATCAACGCTACGGCGAATTGCTGCTCGCCAATTTGCAACATGCGCAAAAAACCGCGACTGGCTTCGTCGTGACAGACTTTTACGATGCTGATATGCCGCAGATCACGATCCCGACCGCCGCCAAACCAACCGCGCAGGAAGCCGCCGAGCATTACTTCAAACTCGCCCGCAAAGCGCGTCACGGAATGCAGAGCCTCACCCAGCGCTTGCCCCAAGTCGAGGCCGACATCGCCAAACTCGAACAGCAACTCGCGCAACTCGACAGCCTGACGCAACGCGCCGAACTGGCCGCCTTCGCCCAAGCCTGCGGATTGCGTCCGTTGCCCAACCTGGAACCGCGCGCCAAACCCAAGCCGCAAGCCAAACTAGCCAAGTCGGGCCAAGCCCAGCCGGAAAAGATCGCGGGAATGCGGCAATATCGTTCGAGCGACGGCTATGAAATCCTGGTGGGCCGCACCGACCGCGACAACGACACGCTGACCTTTCGCGTGGCGAAATCGTTTGACCTCTGGTTTCACGTCGCCGATTACCCCGGCTCGCACGTGCTGTTGCGCAATCCGCGACGCCAACCCGTGCCGCCGCGCACCATCACCGAAGCCGCCCAACTCGCCGCGCAATTCAGCCACGCGCGCTTGGACTCGCGTGTCGCGGTCAATTATTGCGAACGCAAATTCGTCACGAAACAGAAAGGCTTTGCGCCAGGCCAAGTGCGGCTCTCGGCGTTCAAGACCGTGCTGGTTAAACCGCGTGAGGCGGGCGAACGCATACTCAGTTGAGTGCCCCAGCCATTCCAGACTGCGGCCAGGCTGCGGGAATGCACGGCATGAAATGAGCTTACTCACAACGCAGGGCAATCAGTGGGTCTACTTTGGCCGCGCGGCGGGCGGGCAGGTAACACGCCAGCAAGGCTATTGCCAGTAACAGAACAGCAATCACGGCAAACGTCGCCGGATCGGTGGCGGGCACGCCGAAAAGGAACGCCGCCATCAGCCGCGCCATTGCCAGCGCCGCGCCGATGCCAATGACAATGCCCAGTAACGCCAGCCGGAAACCCTGTTTCAGCAGCAGTGTCAGCACCTGTGCTTGACTGGCTCCCAACGCCATGCGAAGGCCGATTTCATTGGTGCGTTGCGTGACCGTATACGCCATCACACCGTAAATGCCGAGTGCGACCAGCAGCAGGGTGAAGCCAGCAAAACACCCCAGCAGCAGCAAGTAAAAGCGCGGTTCGGCCAGCGCATCACTCACCAGGTCTTCAACCAAATTGAGCCTGTAAATCGGCTGATCTTTGTCGAGCGCCCAGATGGCGCTTTTTACCGAGGCAAGCAAAGCGCTGGCCTCCGTCGTCGTGCGCATGATCAGCGTGCGTTGCGAAGACGGGCGCGTTCGCTGACTCCAGGGATAGTAGACCTCCATCTCGCTGAACCCATCGCCAGGTTTGCCTAGATTGACGTCGCCAGCGACACCGACAATGGTCAGCCAAGGCCGCGCTTTGCCAAACCGTATGCGTTGGCCAACCGGATTCGCAATCCCCCAATAACGTCGCGCCATTTTTTCGTTGATGATCATTGCGGGCGGCGCCTTGACGCCGTCTTCGGCGCCAAACGCCCGGCCTTGTAAGAGCGGGATGCGCAGCGTCTGGAAGTAGGCAGGATCAATAAAGCTGAACGGCAAGACCATTTTTGCATCGGCGGGTTCGGGCGGATGGCCTTCGATTTCGATTTCGAGATTAAAGCTGATCCCGCCCCCTTGTGGCGGCACGCCCATCGCGGCGGTCGCCGATTCGACGCCTGGGACAGCAGCTAAATTGGATTTGAGGCGGCTGAAGAAATCTTCCTCTTGTTCCAAGGTCGAGTAACGTTGCGACGGCACCGAGAGCGTGGCGGCGATCAGGTTTTTCGGCTCATATCCCGGCGGCACGCCGCTCAAATGCAAGAAGCTGCGCATCATCAAACCCGCGCCAATCAGCAGCACGAGCGACAAGGCGACCTCCAGCACGACCAAGGCGTGGCGCAAGCGGTTTTGCGCACGATCCGCCGTGGCCCTGCCCGTCACGCCTTTGAGCGCATTATGCAGATCAGGACGCGACGCCTTGAACGCCGGTAACAAGCCGCAGACAAAACCAGTCAGCACTGTGAGGGCCAGCGTAAAAAGCAACACACGTCGTTCGAGACTGATTTCATTGACGCTGAGAAAGGTCAGTTCATCCGGTACCAGTTTCGCCAGCGCAGCCACACCCCACCGCGCCAGCGCTACGCCCAACGTTCCAGCCAGCAACGCCAGCAACAAACTTTCGGTCAGTAATTGCCGCATCAAACGTCCGCGCCCCGCGCCCAGTGCCAGGCGAATCGCAATTTCGCCCTGCCGCTGCGCCGCGCGCGCCAGCAACAAATTCGCCGCATTCGCGCACGCCAGCAACAAGACAAAACCGACTGCGCCCAGTAAAACCAGCAGCGCCCGGCGCGGCCCCGGATTGACGCGGATCGAACCCAACTGCGACAGCCTCGTCTGCCAACCGCTGGGGTCGGGCCGCTCTGTGTCGAGGCGTGTGCCCAGTGCCGTAAGCGCCGCTTGTACTGTGGGCAGCGCTGTGTCGCCGCGCAACCGGGCGACCGTATTGAAGCGGCGCGGGCGTTTCTGTTCATCCGCCGCGGTTAGCGGCAACGGCACCCAGAGTTCGAATTTGCCATAGGGGAATTTGAACTTCGGCGGCATTACCCCGACCACAGTGTAGCGTTGATCATTCAGTGTCAGCGTTTTGCCGAGCGCATCCGGGGTGCCGCCCAAATGGCTTTTCCAGAATCCGTCGCCAACCAGCACAACGCGGTCATTGCCCGGTTCGGCATCCTGCGCATTAAACGGTCGCCCCAATTTGGGCTGGACGCCTAGCATCGCAAACAATCCCGACGTGACGGCAGGCGCATTCACCGACTCAGGCTCTTTGCCGCCCGTGAGCGTGTAAGTGCGCGGTTCGTGCGCCTCGACTTGGACGAAGAGATTCGTCTGACTACGCCATTCCTGAAACGCCTCCCAGCGCAACCCCGGATAGGAAAATCCGCTCTTCGCTTCCAGTTGCTGGATTTCCACCAACCGGTCAGGTTCCGCGAATGGCAACGGACGAAACAGCACCGCATCTACCACGCTATACACTGCCGTGTTCAGGCCGATGCCCAACGCCAGCGTCACCACGACCACCAGCGTGAAGCCCGGATTTTTGCCCAAGGTACGCGCCGCATAGCGCAGGTCTTGCCACAGGTCTGCGATCATATTTCTCCTCCGATTGGTTCCCAGCACGATAGGTTCAGGGTTTACTTGCCGCGCGGCGCGCCGCAATTCGCGCGCCAACGTGGCGCTGCCACGCAACTGCACGCGGGTCAGCCGTGCGGCTTCGGCTGGCGTTGCGCCACTGGCGAGTAACTCCGCGTAAATTTCGTCGAGGTGTTGCGCGAGTTCTTCAACAATGGAGGACTCGCGCGTCGGTTCCAGCGTCAAACGCGCCAGCCGCCGTCTGATCTCAGGCTTCCATTCCGGCAATTCTTGTTCAGGCGTTTTTTGGTCAGGCATTTTCCGGCCTTGTGATTTGGTTGATCGCCGCGACAAAGGATTCCCAGATGCTGCGTTGCGCCTTGAGCACCTGCTTGCCTTCTTTGGTCAGCTTGTAACAGCGCCGCCGTTTCTGGCCGGCCTTTTCGACCCACTGGCCGACGATCCAGCCGCGTTTTTCCAAGCGGTATAGCAAGGGGTAGAGCGAGGCGACGTTGAATTTCAGCATCCCGTCCGAACGCGCTTCGATCAGCTTGCTGATTTCGTAACCGTGGCGCGCGCGCGCTTCCAAGAGCGAGAGGATGAGCAATTCGGCGCTGCCCTTCTTCAACTCGCGGTCGAGCATAGGTGAATTTTTATATGTCATAGCTACATATTATTTAGCCGAATAATCGAGGTCAAACCAGATCGTGACCAAACACTGCGAGCGGGGTGAAGAATTTTGGCTTTACTGGTTTGGCTGCAAAAAAGTTTGAAACGAACCGGCTTTCTGGAGGATTGAAGGTGAAATCGGCTGGTCTGGCAGAGGGTGAACACGATTTTGACCAAGCGGCACTTGGCGCTCGATCAAGTTGAGCAGCAGCGGTAACGCAGCCGGCTGTGGCGCGCAGGGTCTATTCATTCTTGCGACAAGCAGTCCACCCGGCCGTCCGACAAGCTGCCAGCTTGTCGCGGGCGTGGCAGTCAGCCCACTGGTTCGCCCGCCGAGACTTCGACAAGCTGGCAGCTTGTCGAACACTTTCCGAGCATGAAGAAACCCGGCTGTTGTGCGCCACCATTGTGAGGCCGCCGCAGGGTGCGTTAAGCTGCGCGTTGTCTAGGCTACACAACTTGCGCACCGCTGCGGCGATTGCCGGTTAGTGTTGTCGCATCGGCTCCGTCGCTAATCCAAATAGTGCCGGAGCCTTTGTTTCAAGCCGAGTCATTAACGCTCCTCCTTATGCACGCTGATGATATTCCCGTCCAGCGCGCTCATCAGCACGCGCGTCGTCGTGGCCAGCGTCCCATCGTCCGAAAGAATCGCGAGCACATAAGAAGCCTGATGCAGCGGGCCTTCGCGCACCAGCCTGGATTCCAACACCGTGCCGGGATATTGGCTGGTCGCGATCTGAATCGCTTGCTGCATCGTGAGCCGGGCTTCTTTCGCCAGTTCAGCTTGCCGCTTGGCCATCGCCTCGCGCTCGGCGCGCCGGTGCGCTATCAACTCAGGGTCTTGTGCCTCCAACTCGGCGCGCCGCCGTAGCACGACTTCCGGATGAAGTGGTCCCAACTCTGCGCGTACCTGCTCCTCCTTCATTCTGGCTTCATGCAACGCCCGCTCGTCATTCTCTCTAGCCTGTCGTTGGGGGTCTTGCGTAAACGTAATAGCTTTCGGCCCATCTACGGTGTTGAATAGAAACAATCTAGGTTCTTGCTGCGAGTCTGGTGAGTGGGTGACGGCCCAGCCTCGCTCTATCCGGCGATGCTCTTCAAGTTCGGCCTCGGCCTTCAGTTTCGCTTCGCGGACTTCGTCGCGCTCCTGCGCTTGTGGTTGCAGGAGCACAACCTCTCTGCCGCCCGACTGTCCTGGCGGTCGAATCACCGCGAGCACTGTACCCGCCGTTACTTTTTCGCCGGGCTGCACCAGCAGTCTTTCGATGACGCCACTGGTGCGGGCTTCGGCCCTGATCAAGCCGTTGCCGGTTTTCACCTCAGCGATAACTTCGCCGCGTTCGACTGTCTCGCCCGGACTCTTCAGCCAGGTGACTAACGTGCCAGTTTCGGCGGCGCCGCTTTGTGGTGGCGTAGCGCTGGCGCTCTGTGAATTGATGTTGATGCGCAGTGCGAAGGGCGCCGCGAGCGCGCACGGGACAACAAAAATGAGCGTGGTTGCGATTAACAACCACTGCCTGCGACGAACATCGAGCTGCGGTCTTTTTAGAATAGTCATAACACGTTCCTCCAAAATGTCGGCATCGGCGATGCCAACGGTCATGGTTGCAGTGGGGGTTGCAGTTGGGGTTGCAGTGGGGCGGCCCACCGTGACTGCCGCACCGGCCAGGCGGACAAGCGAACGGGCATAGACGGCGGCGTCCAACAAACGTTCGGTAACCAATTCGTCACAGCCCAGTTCCCGCGTCTCTCTGATCCGGCGTCGCACCAGCGCCGTGGCTGGATGAAACGCCAGCGGCCAAGCGATGAATTCGTAAAGCAGGTTGCACAGATAATCGCGCCGCCACACGTGCACCAGTTCGTGCCCGATGGCTGAAGTCAGCAGGTCGCGATCCGCTTCGTGCAACAACTGCTCCGGCAAAATGACCAGCGGGTTGCGGCTGCCCACGGTGACCGGCACTGTGAGCGCAGCCGAGCACAAAAACTGCACCCGTTGCACGCCCAACGCCGTTTGACACATGCGCACGGCAGTTCGAATGTGTTCAGGCAGGTCAACCGCATAAGCGCTGCGTATCAGCCCGCGTGTCTTGCTCCAGGCCAGCCATAACTTGCGGCCTCGATAGCAGAGCAACAGCAAATAGAGACCGGCGATGACTGCGGCGGCGTTCTCACTGAGCGAAAGAAGATGATTTGCGGCCTGCTTTGGCGTGGGCGGCAAGACCGGCAGCGGCGCGGACGCGGCCTTTATGCCGAATTGCGGCAAGGCTGCGGCATCAATACTGACGGGTAGCGTTATGAGCAGTGACGGCTCAGAAAAGAAAGCGCGGCTCAAAAGGAATGCGCCTGACACTGCCGGCAAGCCAAACGAAATGACCAGCGCCGCCACCCAAACCACGTGGCGATAACGCGCCGAGGTCGCCCGCAACAGGCGATCACACAACGCGGCGAGCGCCGCAATCAGCACAAGCTGCCAGCCCGCATTCAGCAAAAAGGTCAACAACAGTTGGCTACTTGTTCTCATCGCCTGCCTCCTCGGCCTCTTGCAAAAGCTGATTTAACTTAGCCATTTTGGCGGCATCGAGATGTTTGGTTTCCACCAGGCTCATCACCAGACTTTCCACCGAACCGCCGAACAAATGCTCGACCAAATCGCTGACCGCGTGCCGCACGACCTGGCTGCGACTGACGGCGGGCCGGTAAAAATAGGCCCGTTCTTTCAGCGTGCGTTTGACCTTCCCCTTGCGGTGCAGAATGTTGAGCATCGTCTGCACCGTGGTGTAGGCCAACTCGCGCGCGAGTTGCTGCTGTACGGTCTGGACGTTGGCGGGGCCGGTGTCCCACAGAACATGCATGATTTCGAGTTCGAGCGGGGTTAAGCGCTCAGGCTTACTGCGATTCATTCGCCACCTCCTAAGTTTTTAGGAGTATATAACCCCAAGCGTGACCGATGTCAACTAAAACTTTAGGAGCCGCGCGTAACGTCCCAGTGTGACTGGTCTCCAAGTCAGATCGGCCAGTGGCTCGGCTCGTTCTCATGCTGAGGCTCCATGTGCAGGCTGCTCTGAATCACCTCAACACGCTCACAACTGCCCCGTCTTGGTTGAACACTTACCTGTACTGACTGCCGATTCCTGATTCCCGATTCCTGACAGATTGAAAATCAGCCGGTCTTTTCAGTTTAGTAGGAATCAGGAATCAGGAATCAGCGGTCAGTCAAAGGTCTTTGGCAGATGTTTTAAGGACTTTGCAAAAGCCCTGTTGCTCCGCTCGCCCAGGCAAGATCGAGCTTGACCGTAGCTGCACGTGGCTCTACCATCCGTCAACTGCTACGTATACGTAACAGCGAAAATGCGGTCACGGCAAACCGGGAATTTCCGGTGTAGTGGTAGGGCGTGGCTGTTGACGGTGGCACTCAAATAGCGAAGCAAAGGAGGAATTGCGATGGGGTTTCGCACTGGTCTGGGAATGGGGCTGCGTGGGGCTTATTTCTCGATGCACCGTTCCTTTCAGGCATTTTACGCGCGACACGGCGCGACGGCGGATCAGTTCGTGGTGCTTTCGATGCTGGCGGAAGAGGACGGCATCACCCAACAAGAGTTGGCCCGCCGCGTTTTCTCCGATCCGAATACGATCACCGCGATGCTGACGCTGCTGGAAAAGCGCGGGCTGGCAAAACGGGAAGATCACGAGGCAGATGGGCGGGCGTGGCTTGTATACCTGACGCCGAAAGGCCGCCAGTTTCAGCGCACGCTGCATGAGAGCGCCGAACACTTGCACACGCGCTTGCGTGAGGCAGTGCCGCCGGAGCAATTGGAAATGGTTTTGAATGTCTTGCGAAAAATTGCCGAAGCAATGCCCTCGCCGGAGCGCAAGAGCCGGAAGGCGCAACCGCAAAAAGCGCGCAAGCTCAGCAAACGTATTGCTGGCGCCAAAGCGGCGCAGAAAAACAAAAAAGCCACACGCAATCATTCGTGATGCTTTGATTGGAGGAGTAAAGATGAAACCGCTTGGTTTCCTTTTCAGCCTGCTTATGGCGGGCACGCTGGCCTGCTTGCTCTGTGACAGAGTCGCCCACGGCGTCGCGGCTGCGCCGTTCACGTTGGACGATCCGGCCAGCCCCATCAGCGTCGCCTTCGACGGCAGCAGCGGGCGCATGCGCGTGACGGTCAAGGCGACGGGAACGATTTGGAGCAATCCTGACTCCGGCGGCGGCGATACGGTGACGGTCTCCAACGTCACACAGCCGGATGCGCGGCATCTGACGGCCAGCGTCCGCACGAACCGCGGCTATGACCTGAGCCTGCGCCTGGAACTGGTGCCGGCCACGGGCGATTTGGTGACCACGCTCAGCGGCAATCCGAACACGAACATTGCCGGACGGGTTCAATACCCTTGGGCCTTCTTCCCTGCCGACGGTTCCGGGTTTGCGGTGCTACCGATCTTCAGCGGTTATGTCGTGCCGACCACTGACACGAGTTGGCGCGTACCGTCTGCGCATAGTCGGCTGGAATGGTTTGGCGGCACTGATGGCAACGACACAGAAAGCTGGCTCTGCATTCTCGACCCGGCGCAAGATGTTTTTCTGAACGCACAAACGGGCAGCATCGGCGGCAATACGCGGTTGGGCGGCGTGCCGCAATGGGCAGGCTCTAACGCCAACGCTGCAAAAACTTCCGACCTGCTCTCCTATGACCGTAGCGCGACGTTCCGTTTCTACACGACCGGCGGGTATGTGGCCTTGGCCAAACGCTTCCGCCAATACGCGCAGGGCAAGGGCTGGCTGAAAACGCTGGCACAGAAGAAAGCCGAAAACAGTCAGGTCGAACAACTCATCGGCGCGCCCGTCATTTATCTGTGGGGCGATGGCCGCAGCACGGCGATGCTCGATGCCTTGCGCACGGCAGGGGTGCGCAAAGCCCTAATCCAGACCTCAATCAATCACGTAGATCAAAACAACGGTTTCCCGAACCAGCAATTCGCCGATGGCACGGGCTGGTCGAACGAAGTGCGCAATCACGGCTACGTGCCGGGCATTTACGATATTTACGCCAGCTATAACAGCCTGCAACGCACACCGCCTTACAACGGGTTCAGTTATCTCTGGCCGACGACGGCGAATCCGCAATGGTATTACGTGCGCGCGGACGGCACGGCAAATGGCACGCGCGTCGCAGCGGCGCGGGCGAAAGATTTTGCGCGCGACACGCGACTGCCGGCGCACGTCAGCCGTTTCGGGCTGGATGCGTTCTTCTTTGATGTAGTCTGTGCCGAAGAGCCGGGCGAGGATTACGACACGGCGAACGGTCATTTCGCGACGCGCGAGCAGGACATCTCCAATCGCGCCGCGTTGCTCAACGCTGCCTACAACAATCCCAACATCGCCAAGCGCTTGCTCGTGGGCACCGAACAAGTCAAATCGTGGGCGATTCCCTACCTGCATTGGGCCGAGGGCGCGTTCTGGCTGGGCAGCGTCACCGCGAGTCCGGCGCAGGGGAGCTTCAACAACAACGCCTATCCTTCTATCGCCTCAGACGTAATTGACCCGAAGAATTCTTCCGCGACCAATCAACTGCCGCTGCTGCTGACGGATGGCTATCAGGTTCCGCTGTGGGACTTGGTCTATCACGAATGTATGCTGGCCACATCGCACTGGCATCGCGCGCAAAACAAATATCTTTACGTCTGGGATCACGCCGATCTGTCGGCGCTGATTCGCGGACAAGCCCCCTTGCTGCATCTGGTTTACGACGGTGCGGCGGGCAGCATTGGCCGCGCGATTCAAGGCGCGACTGATGCGCGCACGGGGAAGTTCTGGGACACGCGCTGGACGAACGCCAATGTTCAGGCGCGCGTGCAGCAAACGTACAACACGGTTTGCGCCTGGCACGAGCAGGTCGCCATGCTCGAAATGATCGCCCACAAACGGCTGACCGCTGATCGTTCGGTACAGATGTCCGAATTCAGCGCCGATGGCGGACAGTCGGGCAAAGGCATCGTGGTCAACTTCGGCACCTATGACGGAGCCTACGGAATGATCGGCGCGACCTGGAACGGCACGCTACGCGGGCAGGCGCTCGCGGTTCCGGTCAACAGCTTTCGGACATACAGTTGGGCCGCCACCATGCCGCGCTCGCAAGTCAGCGTTTCAGCGGCTAGCTACAGTAGCGCGGCGCTCGCGCCCGAATCCATCGCGGTGGCTTTCGGCTCTGATTTGGCGACGGCCACGCAAACGGCAACGCTCCCCTTGCCTACCAAATTGGCAGAAACGACTGTGACGGTGCGCGATAGTGCGGGCGTCGAAAGACTCGCGCCGCTTTTCTTTGTTTCTCCCACGCAGGTCAATTATCTGATTCCCGCGGCGACGGCGGCGGGCACGGCGACGATCACGACGACCAGCGGCAACGGCGTAGTCTCTGCCAACCATACGCAAATCGCCGCCGTCGCGCCGGGCCTGTTTACCGCCAATGCCAGCGGACAAGGCGTGCCCGCCGCCAGTGTGTTGCGCGTCAAGGCCGACGGCTCGCAGCAATACGAACCGGTCGCCCAATTCGACCCGGCGCAAAACAAATTCGTGGCCGCGCCAATCGAACTGGGGCCGGAAAACGAGCAGGTCTTCTTGCTGCTGTTCGGCACAGGACTGCGCTACCGCAGCACTCTCAGCAACGTGCAGGTGCAAGTTGGCGGCCAGGATATGCAAGTGACGTTTGCGGGCGCGCAAGGCAGCTTCGGTGGACTCGATCAAGTCAACGTGCGGCTGTCGCGTAATTTGCTCGGACGTGGTGAAGTCGAAGTGAGGCTCACGGCAGACGGGCAGACAACGAATACTGTCAAACTCAACATACGCTGAACTCAGGCGCTAGATCGGTTTTCACTTCGGTGTATGGCAAAAAAGCCGCGCAGCGGGACAGTACCGCGCGGCGCGCCTACCGTACACGCAAATGAAAACCGATCTAAGACTTGGCCGTCATTGCGAGGGAACGCTGCACAGTTACTCGTGACGCAAGGCAATCAGCGGGTCTACGCGCGCCGCCCGCCGGGCTGGCAAATAGCAGGCAAGCAACACGACGAGTACCAATAACAACGCCGCCAGGACAAATGACAGCGGATCAGTCGTGCCGACACCGAATAACAACGTTTTGAGCAAGCGGGTGAAGAGCAGCGCACCGGCCAAGCCCAGCGCAATGCCACACGCCGCCAGCTTCAGGCCCTGGCCGAGGATCAGTTTCAGCACCGCCTGGGGTGAGGCGCCCAGGGCCATGCGGATGCCCAGTTCATGTGTGCGTTGCGCGACCGCATACGAGACGACGCCGTAAAGGCCCGCGCTCACCAAGATGAGCGTCACCACGCCGAACAAGCTCAACAACAGCGCCTGGAAGCGCGGCTCGGCGACAACCTCGGCCAGTCGCTCATTCATCGTTTGCACTTTGGGCGCGGGCAAGCCTTTGTTCAGCGCTTTGATTTCGCTGTGCAGGGCGGCGGTCAGATTGGCCGGATTGCCCGACGTGCGCACGGCCAGCGTGGGCGATTGCATCGGCCATTGCCAGTACGGCACATAAGCATTCGTCTCGATTTGCGGATCGAGAGTCAGGCTTTTCACATCCGCCGCGATGCCGATGATCTCCGTCCAGTTCGAGACGTTTGTATAGCGGTCGGGTTCGGCGACTTGGCCGGGATTGAGACGGCTGGGATGAAGGCGTTTGCCGATTGGGTCAACGTCGCCGAACAACCGCCGGGCCAGCGTCTCGCTGAGAATGGCGACGCGCGGGGCCAGCAGCGTATCGCTCTCGCTGACCGCGCGGCCACGCAAGAGCGGAATGCCCAGCGTGCGGAAATAAGCGGGCGTGACGGCCTGAAAACTGGCGCGTGGGTAATCGCTTTCGACGCCTGTTTGCCGGCCTTCGACGGTGATGGACATGCCGGCTTTGTCGCTGACGGCGGCGGCGCTTTGCACGCCAGGTTGCTGTTGCAAGCGTTCGAGCAAGGCGCGCACGGTGACTTGCGGGCGCGTCTCAGTGTCTCTTACCCAGGTGGTAAAACCCGACACCGAAAAATCCAGCTTGGCCGTGAGCAAATGCTCCGGCTCGAAGCCACGATTCACGCGCAGCATGTGCGCGAAGCTGCGCAACATCAGGCTGACCGCAACCAGCAGCAGCAACGCGAGCGCGACTTCGGTGATCACCAGCAGACTGCGCAAGCGGCTGCGTTGCAAAGTGCCTGACGCGCCTTTGCCGGTGTCTTTCAATGCCAGATTCAAATCCGGCTGTGTCGTTTGCCAGGCGGGCGCAAGGCCGAACAGCAGGCCGGTCAAACAAGCGATCAGCAGCGTGAAGCCCAATGACCAGCCATCCAACCGCACTTCATTCAAGCGCGGCACGTGATCGGCGTTGAAGGCGATTAACAGTGTCAGACTCCAACGCGCCAGCAACACACCCAGCGCGCCGCCAGTCAACGCGAGCAACAGGCTTTCGGTCAACAACTGCCGCAGCAAGCGCCAACGGCTGCCGCCCAGCGCCAGACGAATGGCAATCTCTTTTTGCCGGTCAGCCGCGCGCGCCAGCAACAGATTGGCGACGTTGGCGCAGGCGATCAGCAGGATGCCCGCGACCACGCCCCACAACAGCCACAACGCCAAGCGCAAATTGCGTCCCAGCGTTTGTTCGAGCAAGGGGATGACCAGGGCTTGCGAACCGCTCAACGATTCGGGGAATTGCTGTGCGAGGCTGGCTTGCAGCGTGCTCAATTCGGCTTGCGCCTGCTGTGGCGGCACGCCGTCTTTCAAGCGCGCCAGCACCGACAACCAAGGGCCGCGCCGTTGTCGCGGGATGCCGTCCCAACCCACCGGCAACCAGATTTCAGTTTGATTGGGAAAGTTGAAGCCCGGCGGCAGCACACCCACGATGGTGTAACTGCGGCGGCCAAACGTATCCACCGTCAACGTCCGCCCCAACACTTGCGGGTCAGCGCCAAAACGGCGTTGCCAGTATTCATACGCCAGCAAGGTGACGAGTGGGCCGTGCTCTTGATCTTCTTCAGGCACAAAGACGCGGCCCAGATAGGGGCGCACGCGCAGCGTCGCAAACAAATCAGACGAGACATAAGCGCAGCGTGCTCTCTCGCTGCCTTCGTGGTTGACGAGATTGAAATCGCCCGTGCCCGTCCAATAGGCGATGCGCTCGAAGGACTGCGTCCGCGCGCGCCATTCGACCAGATCGGGCGGAGTGACGAGTTGCTGTTCGACGTTGCGGCGCGGATGGCTTTGCCACAGCCGCACCAGGCGCTCCGGCTGATCGAAGGGCAGCGGACGCAACAGCACGCCGTTCACCACCGTGAAAATTGCCGTGTTCGCGCCAATGCCCAGCGCCAGCGTGAGTATGACGATCAAGCTGAAGCCGGGTTGTTTCAGCAACGTTCTTGTACCGTAGCGCAAGTCTTGCCAAAGGTCTGCGATCATTGTGTGACTCCGGTTGGTTGCAGAGTTCAGTGCGGAGCGACGCTGGCACAGTACCGCGCGCGTGAGCAAGCGGCGCGTCAAGCTGACGCCATTGGCCGAATCGCACAGCCTCCGCTTGCTCACGCGCGCGGTACCGTCCCAAACTCAGCGGCCCAGCAAAAGCGTCACGGCTTTGCCTTCAAAGCTCGACGCCGCAATATCGCGCTTGCCGTCTTGATTCACATCGCCCAACGTCAGGTGATAACTCCCGGGGCCGGCGCGAAACGGCGAACCGGGCGCGGGCGCAAAGCCTGTCGCGCGGCCCAGCAACACGGTGACATCCGCAACCGTGGCGACGATCAAATCCATCCGCTGATCGCCATTCACATCGGCCACGGCCAAGCCGTAAGGCGTCGCGTTGACCGCATACGGCGAACCCGGCGCGGGTGCGAACGCCGCGCCCTGATTCAACAAAACGTTAAGCTGACCTGCCGGGTGACTGGTGATGATGTCTAGGCGCTGATCGCCATTCACATCCGCCAGCTTGACATAAAACGGCGCAGCCGGAATCGTCAACCCCGTTGCCGCGCTTTCTTTGAAACCGCCTTTGCCGTCGCCACGGAAAATTTTGACCTGGCCCGGCACGGGCGCAAATTCGCCGCGGTCGCCGCTGGCGATTACCAGGTCGAGATGCCTGTCGCCATCCAGATCGGCAAACAAATCGCCATCCGTGCGCGGCGGGCTGCCCGCGCTGACCGGCAGTTTGATGGCTGGCCCAGGCGTGAATTGGCCGCGCCCATTGCCCAGCAGGCTCGCCATGCTGTACTGGCGCAGATTCGCCGTCACGACATCGAGTTTGCCGTCTTCGTTGAGATCAACGAGATGCAGGCGGCGCGTGAAGTATTCGGTGCTGCCGCTCAATTTGAAGGGCGCGCCCGGCGCCAGCGTGAAGCGGCCTTTGCCGTCGCCGAAAAAAACATCCACGCTGTCTTGCTCGCTGTGCGTGATGAGCAGGTCGGCAAAACCGTCGCCGTTCAAATCCGTTGTTTGCAAATCGCCCGGCTGATAGGAAAGTTTGAGCGGGCTGCCCGCCGCCGCTACGAAACGACCCGTGCCATCACCGAGGTGTACGGCCACGAATTGTTGCAGCAGGTGGCAGGTCAGCAAATCCTGCCGGCCATCGCCATTGACATCCGCCAAGACCAAACGGCCCGAACCCTCCCCTACTTCAACCGGCGAACCGGGCGCGGGGCTAAAGAGCGGCGCTTGCATGCGCACCGGCGCCAGCCCCAGCCAGCCCAGCCAAAACATTGTCGCGATGATTTTGAACATACACGCTCCCCTCATAGATGACCTTGCGACGCGCAGCCTTGACGCACCGATTGGCCGCCCCAAAGCTGCTTGCTGGCAGCCGCACAAGACCGCCTGAAGCTGGCAAAAAGTTTCGGCGGCCTCACACCGCCCCACGCCGTGGCAACGCACAATTTTCTGCCTGTCACACCAGCTTCGTTTAATTTCCGCCGCTGTCCAGCTTTTTTATTGTCGCTGTTTGTTATTTAGACGTGCGGCGCTCGTCCTTTCTTCCACAAAATTTTACTTTGTGGCGAACGACCAAGAAAAAGGCGGCAAGGCAATGGGAACCCACTGCGCGCCGGCTTCGGCGGCGGCTTCGTCTGCCGTTGCGCGCTCAATTCCCAAAACTGTTTAGATGCAGTTGAAGTTTATGGCAAGTTAGAAGTGAACTTGGTCTGCGACTTAATTGAAGCCTATGCTTATTTCGACACGCGAAGCCTTTGGAGTGCGGCGGCTCGACGCCGCTTTGGTATGCCCTCGGCAGCAAGTGCGCGGCGGGCAGCCAAAACAAATGGCACGTGTTCCCAGAATTTCGTGCTGTGCCAAAGCGATACCAAAGCGGCGTCGAGCCGCCGCACTCCAAAGGCTTCGCCGATCCAAAGTGCTAATGGGTCTCTGGATAAATAAGCACTGACTTCACTCAATTAGGAATTTTGCGAAAGACCAGTACCGCCGAATTGTCTGGCCCCGGTGCTTGAAAAATTATTTGGTATGACAGCTTTCCGTCAGCCACGTCCTTTTCTAGCGCGGGATAAGATTCAAAGAAATAGCTACCCGGATAAAATTGTCTGAAATTCCGAAAGTGAAGAATGTACTCCGGCGCGCCGAGACCGCTCGTTGCCGTATCTGCCCACCATAAATAATTTACCGGATAGCCATGGACTGTCGCCAAAAAGGAAAAGTAATCGTGGTTGATCAAAAGACTCCGCACCGTCAGCCGCGCTGTCGGTCGTGCCTGTGGGCCAAAGCGCGCGGCAGCATCAGCGGCGATGAATGCGGCGGCGCTGCTGAAACTGCTGTAGTCCCGGCGATCCACCGGGTGATTGTCCTCATACCAATCGGGTACATTCAATGGGTAGCGGCTATCTAAAAATTTGAGGTCTCCCAAGCGCCAGGGCCGGAGCGGAAGAATTTCAAAGGCATTGTGCAGAAATAAAAGAAACGACAAACCGGCGAGCGCCAGCGAGACCCTGTGCGCCCAGCGTAACGAGGCGGCGTATTTCGCCGGCACGAGCACCGCCAAGGCCGCGATGAGCGGCAACCACGGCTCTGATAAGCGGACAGCCTTATTGATCGAAACAGTCGTCAGAACAAGCGACACCAGGGCCACTAGCCACATTACTACCCAGGTATGCCGCACACGATCTGCAGTTTCGCGGGCCGTGAGAATCCGCCACACTGGCACAAGCCCCAAGACAGCCAGGCAGAAGACGAAGAAATAGGGGCCGGATGAGATATTCGCCAGGAATGACTGGAAGTTCGGATAAAGACAAGCCTCACAGTTGAACGCCACCTTGGAATGCCGCAACACGGCCTCCCAGTTGCGGCAGTACCAAGTCCACGCGAGGGCAAAGGCCAGGACGAGCATCATGACAATGCGCAGGGCCAGTTTAGCGATCTTGCTGCTGTATGCTGGCGCCGCAAAATCTCGCCGCACCGCAAGCGCCAACAGATAAATCGAGGGCAGCAAGAGCAGCAGCGCAAAAGTGAGCTTGGCAAGCACTCCCAGACCCAGGACCAAACCTAACAGGGCAGACCATTTGAAATCGCGCCAGCCCCGGCGAATCAACAGGTCGAGGTAAATGACCATGAGCAGTAAGCAGAGATTCTCGCTATAAAACCGGTGCGTCAGACCGGTCACCATTGGCATCGTGGTGAGCAGGGCCGCGCCCACAGCCGCCTGGGTGGCCGGCAGACAATTGCAGAAAAGCGAGTAGGCGGCCACGCCCAGCGCAAATAAAATGGGAATCTCTGAAAGCAGGCAAGGGAAACTATCGCCCGGCAGGAAAAGCATGAAGAAGGCCGCGGGCAAACAGATCAACGGCGCCTTAAAACTCAGCGCGGAGACGTATCCTTCCCAAGCTCCGCTGAGTGTGCCAGTCCGGATGCCCTGAGCTATCGCGTAGGCTCCGCCCATATAATGAGCCTCATCCGCGCTGGGCAACATGTTCGAGTTGGTTAGATAGACAAAATGGGCGAGACAAACTACGCCGAGGAAGCCAAGCAGATAATAGAATGGGCGCCGATTCACGATAGCTTCGCCTTTTAACATGTCCGGGATTGTCAGTTGAGCCGCCAATCAACCCTTTTCTTTCAGCCAAGCGCCTAGAGCGGTTTGCAGTTGCGTTTACGGGAGTCAGTTGATGCTGGGACAGTACCGCGCGCGTGAGCAAGCGGCGCGTCAAGCTTGCCCCCTTGGCTGGATTGCCAAAACCCCGCTTGCTCACGCGCGCGGTACCGTCCCGCTGCGCTGCTTTTCCCGTACACCGTAATGAAAACCAGCCTAGTCTGTCTCACAGCGTTTAAGCGTAATGTAGGCAAACATGGCTAGAGAGCGCATCCAAGGCCGCAATGCCTGCTCCATGCCGCGCCAAAATGTAAAACTCCAACCGGGCATCAAGCCGCGCATGGAAACCCCGCCGGAAACCAAATAGCGGAAGGGCATGGCAAGCTCGATCTTCTGGATTTTCCAAGTCGGGAATTCCCGCTCAAACTGTGCGCGGTCTCGTTCAAAAAGTATCCAAGGCAAAGCGCCATTCGCGCCGGACAAGGGGCCGCTAGCCGGAAACTCCCACGCGCGCGCGCGCGGCTGGAACGGCTCGTGGTGCAATTTGGTATAGATCAATTCGGACCAGGCAGTTACCCAGGGTTCGATCATCACCACTGCCCCGCCCGTTCGCACGCAGCGCGCGGCTTCAATGAAAAATTGCCGGGGCCTGGGCAGATGGTGCAACACATCTACCAGGACGATACCGCGTAAAACACGGTCAGCAAAAGGTAAGGCCAGCCCATCCAAAACGATATTCACGCCGGGGCAAGGGAAAATTTCTGACGTAATTACTCCGGGAAGATAGTCGCGCAGGAAACCCGCCCCCGCGCCAAGTTCCAGCACCGGTTCATGACCAGCCGGCAGCGCCGCAACGATCTCCCCGTACCATTCTTGGTAAATACGCCGCAGAAACGGCTTCTCTCGAATGATTCGCCGGCGCAAATCCGTCGTTTGCGGGTCGTCTATCTCAAGTCCGCGAGTGAGCGGGTGTGCTAGCCAGCGCTTTAGCATAGGTCACACAAATTTGATGCGCCCGGCGGCGAACAGCACCATCTTCAACAGCAACCAGCCGTGCCGCCAGCGCTGTATGTTGGTTGTCCCATAGGTGCGCTCGCGATAACGCACCGGGATTTCCGTAATTTTCAAATTGAGTTTAGCCGCCCCGAACAGCAGGTCGAAGTCGCCGAACGGGTCGAAATCGCCGAAGTATGCACGGTTGGCCGTGAGCCGTTCGTAATCGCGCCGCCAGAGCACCTTGGTGCCGCAAAGCGTGTCTTTGACCGGCTGACCGAGCAACGCCGAGAAAGCCAGGCTGAAGAACTTGTTGCCCAGCAGATTGGCGAAGCGCATCGCCCCGTCCTCCATCGGGTAAACCAGGCGCACGCCGTTGATGAACTCGCCTTTGCCCGTGCTGAGAGCCTCATAAAAGCGCGGCAAATCTTCGGGTGGCACCGTGAGGTCGGCATCCAGAATCATCAGGATGTCACCGCTCGCTTCCGCGAACCCCAGCCGCACGGCATCGCCTTTACCCGCTCCTGTTTGCCGCCACAACTTACAAATCCGTTCGGGGTGAGCCGCCAGCGCGCGCTCAATCGCGGCATAGGTGTCATCCTGCGAGTGACCTTCGACAAAGATCAACTCCGTCCCTCCACCCATCTCCGGCACGCGCGAAAAGATTTGCTCGATGTTGCCGGCTTCGTTGCGTGCCGGCACGACCACGCTCACTTTGGGGGCACCCAAGCGCGTATCAGCAGCGCGGTGTTGCGGCAGTCGGGACGGGCGCGCCAGGATGAAATTGGTCAAGGCAAAAGTCCGGAAGAAAGGCAGCTTGACCAACACCCGATTGGCCAGCGGAGCGATCAATGGCACCGACAAGGGAAACAAAAGCTCCGGCTTTGTATTGATCGTTTGCCACCCGGCCAATTCCAACAAACCGGCTATATCTTCCACCGTAAGCCAATTTTGGTTGAGCACCGGTTGCGCTAAATCGAGTTTCTGTGCCCAGGCTAAAGGCAATTCCCAAAGCCGGCTGTAGGAGTTGATGATAATTCTGGTATGCGAATCCGCCCAATGCGTCACCTGCTCGAGCACGGTTTGCACATCCCACACATCATTGAGCAAGTCAGAGAGGATGATTACATCGAACGGCGTGTTGGCATACGACTCCAGCGCGGAGAGGTCGTGGGCATCGGCTTGTACGAATTGTAAGGAAGGGTGACGGCGCGCGGCTTGCGCGATCATTTCAGTTGAAAAGTCCACGCCCACCCCTACGGCGGGGCTGAGTGCCGCGAGCAAGTCGCCTTTGCCGCATCCCACTTCGAGCACACGTTGCTGGGGCATCACCATGAAGCGATAAATCTCAGCCAACCGCTGGTGATAGTATCCGCCCAGCCCCTGCCATTTGTTCGACTGTTGAGCAAAATCATCCCAGTGGGCCTGGCGTGACTCAGTGTAACGGGCCAACGCCGCGTCTTCGAAAGTTTCATTCGTTAAGTCAAGCATTGGGGTCAAAAATATATGAGTGCAGTTCCTTCATAGCGCTGGCATAGCGCTGGCCATCCGCTAAGGCCAGCGGATTCTAGCGAATTGACCGAGTTCCGAGCAAGGCACCGCGATCTATCAGCCGGTCTATTTATTCTCCAGCTTCAAACTCTGAGCGCAGTGAAGGCCAATGCGGTTTGCTTTCAGTCGCCCATTGCCCGCGCCACAATGTATTCCCACCATGTATTCAATGAAGAACGCTTTTCAATTGCACCGCCGGGATAGCCAAAACTAGCGCAGTGATGCCAACTGATCGAAAGTGGGCGGAACTATCTTTTCTATAGCTTCGTATGCCGCTCCGTACTCAATCCCAAAACTGTTTATCAAGGAGAACCCAATGAAAAATGTTATGCGCGCAATTGGATTAACACTGGTGTTGGCGACTGCACTCTTGGCCGCCGCCGATGGCGTAACGGGCAAATGGACTGGCAGCTTCGTCATTACGTTGGATGGCGAAACGAAAGATGAAATGGCGCTCCTGAATTTGAAGCAGAACGGTACCGAACTCACCGGCACGGGCGGGCCAAGCGCCGATGAACAATGGCCGATTCAAAACGGCAAAGTCGAAGGCGACAAACTCATCTTTGACGTGCAATCGGGCGGGCCGCTGATCAAATTCAACCTGACCCTGGCCGACGGCCATTTGAAAGGCGAAGCCAAAGCCGAACACGATGGCCATTCGATGAAAGCCGCCGTGGATTTGCAGCGCAAAACCGAATAAGCTGGCAGCCGTGTAACAACGGCTACGAGCATCAACGGCTTAACCACTTCAAGAGGATCAAGGCTATGCACCGCATCGGCAAAGTTGTTTTGATACTGGCCTGCGTGACCGCCGCGCTGGCCCAGTCGCCCGAACCGCCGCTCACTGACACGCGGCTCACCATTCACACCCTCGTCCGCGAAGACATCTTCGCGGGCTTCCTGTCCGACAACATGGAGCGTCTGGCGCGCGGCGAGAAAAACGTTCAAACGCTGCTCGAAAAACGCCCCGACGCCAAATACGAATTGCTGGCGTGGCAGGCGGGCGCAACGCTTTACCGGGCCGTGCGCGCTTATGAAGCGAAGCGCACGGACGAGTTCCAGCAAACCTACCGCCAGGCGCTCGACCTGTTTGCCCAGGCCCAAAAATATCCCGCCAACAATGGTATCGCCGCTGGCGGTGTCGCGGCGGTCACCGGCGGCAGTTACGCGCTGTTTGCCGACCGCTTGCCGCCAGAGAATCGTGCGGCGGCCTGGGCGCAAGCTTATGACGCCTATCAGTTGCTGTGGAAAGTGCAGGCCCCGTCGGTGGACAAACTGCCGGTTCACATACGCGGCGAATTGCTCGCGGGTCTGACGCAATCGGCCCAGCGCACTGGGCACGCCGACGAAGCCAACCAGCATCTCGACCGGATGCTCACGCTCTTGCGCGACACGCCTTACGAACCGGTCGCCAAACAGTGGAAAGCCAACCCCAAGTCGGCGGCCAGCAGCACGCTGGCTTGCATGACTTGCCACGAATCAGGCCGCTTGGCGGCGCGCCTGGCGACGTTCAAATAGACTCTCTTCCAACGCCTTCAAGCAAACGAACCCCGCGAGGATGGCCTCGCGGGGTTCGTCAATACCACTCAGCTTGCCCGCTTCTAACTGTGCCTTAAAGCGGTTTGCAATCGCGTTTGCGGGAGCAGTTTGTGCCGGGACGGTACCGCGCGCGTGAGCAAGCGGAGCCTGTGCGATGATGCACCGCTTGCGCACGCGCGCGGTACCGTCTCGCTGCGCAGCTCTTTTCCCGTAAACTGAAGTGAAAACCGATCTAGCTGCTGACCTCCGGTTTCCCGCAATTCACCATCCACGGAATGCCGAATTGATCAATGAGCATGCCAAAGCGATTGGCCCAAAAGGTTTCCTGCAATGGCATATTTACCTGGCCGTTCTCGGCCAGCGCGTGAAAGAGGCGTTCGGCTTCGGCGGGATCGTCAACGCTGAGCGAAACACAAAAGCCGTTGGGTTGTTGATAAAACCCCGGCGGGCTATCAGACCCCATCACGATCACATCGCCAATTTCCAGCGTGGCGTGCATGATCTTGTCCTGCCATTCCGCCGGAAATTGCGCCGCCATCGGCGACGCGCCATAGGTGATTGAGAAAAGGGGCTTCGCGCCTAGTTGCTGCTCATAAAACTGAAAGGCCGCCGCGCAGGCGCCGTTAAAATTCAAATGCGGATTCAATTTCATCTTGTGCTCCTCTGGTTGTGTCGTTTAATTGCTTCCCTTTGTCTGCGACAGGCTTTATTCATGCCGTAAAGCGACTAGAGGGTCAACCTTTGCCGCGCGCTGTGCCGGAATCAAACACGCCAGCAAGGCGACCAGCGTCAGCAACAACGCGGCCATAAACAAGCTCAGCGGATCGGTCGCGCGCACGCCGAACAACAGCTTTTCTAACAACCGCATCAAGGCCACCGACACAACCAATCCCAACGACAACCCAACCAGCACCAGGCGCATTCCCTGCCCGACCACCAAGCGCAACAGATCAACACCGCGCGCGCCCAGCGCCAGACGGATGCCGAACTCTCCGGTGCGCCGTGCAACCGTATAGGCCAGCACGCCATAAATCCCGATGGCCGCCAACAGCAGCGCCAAGCCCGACAGCCAATTCAACAACACGGCGCTGAAACGCGGCTGCGCCAGATGCGTCGCGACCAGTTCCTCCATCGTAGCGACGCGCGTGATGGCTTGCGTGGGATCAAGCGCCGCGACTTCAGCGCGCACCGTTAGCAACACCGCCTGCGGATCAAGCTTCGTGCGCACCGCGAAGTGATTGACGAAGGCCATCGGCCATTGCGCGAACGGGATGTACAAATCAAAGCGCGCGTCCTGCAAAGCGCGGTAGCGCGTATCACCGACCACACCGACAATCGTGCGCCACGGCGAATCGCGCAAATCCAGCTTGAGTTGTTTGCCCAGCGGATCAACGCCCGCGCCGAATACTGTTCGCGCCATCGTCTCGCTGATGATGGCAATGGGTTGCGATTGCTCGGTGTCGAAGTCGGTAAACTCGCGCCCGGCTTTGAGCGGCAGCTTGATCGTGCGGAAGTAATGCGGCGTGATGGCTTCAAAATTCGGCACACGGTTTTTCATTGCGTCGGCTCCCGACTGCCCTTCCAATGTGAATGATATATCCCAACCAACCGGGCCTTCCATCGGACGAATCAACACGGCGCTCGCGGCTTCAACGCCGGGCTTCGCTTCGAGGCGTTCGATCAAGTGCCGGAAGAAATCGCGCCGCGCTTCCGGCGTGCCGTATTTCGCGCCCTGCAAACGCAACTGCATCGTCAACGTATGCGCGGTGTCAAAGCCGAGATCAAGGCGGCTGAGATTGACGAAGCTGCGCAGGATGAGCGTCGCGCCGACCAATAAAACTACAGTGATGGCGACTTCGGCGATGACCAGCGCGCTGCGTGTGCGCGTGCCGGAACGCTCGCCCGCCATCTTCGTGCCGCCTTCGTTGAGCGTTTGATTCAGGTTGAGGCGTGAGGCAGTCAACGCAGGAACCACTCCACATAAGATCGCCGTCAACAACGCGACAACCAGACTGAAGAGCAATACGGTGAGATTGAGCGAGACTTCTTCGATGCGCGGAATGTCGGCGGGAGCGACGCGCACCAGCAGTTTGATGAGCCAGTACGACAACGCTACGCCGCCAATGCCGCCCGCCAACGCAAGCAGAAAACTTTCGGTCAACAACTGCCGCACCAATCGTAATCGCCCTGCACCCAACGCCGCGCGCACGGCGAATTCGCGCCGTCGGGCCGTCGCGCGTGCCAACGACAAATTGGCAATGTTCGCCGCCGCAATCAGCAACAGCATTCCCGTCGCCGCCAGCAACAACCACAACGCCGGACGCGCATCGCCGAACAGATGCGCGGCAAGCGGCGTGATGACGATGCGCTGCCCAGCGGCTTCCAGTTCGGGATGTGCTGCCGCAATGCGTGCGACGATGGCATTCAATTCCGCTTCGGCCTGCGCGAGTGTTACGCCCGGCTTGAGCCTGCCGACAGCGGTCAGAAACGCCATGCCATAACTTTCGGTTTGCCGCGCTGGCACCACCGTTTTGAAGGGCAGCCACAAATCCACGCCTTTCGGATATTCAAACTTCGCGGGCATCACCCCGACGACCGTGTAATTCGCTTCGGTCAGCGTGATGCTTTGTCCGATGATGTTCGCATCCGCATTGAAGCGTTCGCGCCAAAGCCTCTCGCTGAGGACAACGACCTTTGGCCCATTCAATACATCATCGCTTTCGCTCAAGACGCGCCCCAGCGCCGCCTGCGCGCCCAGCACGGCAAAGAAACCGCCCGACACTTTCGCGCTTTCCAGTTGCACCGCTTCGCCACGCCCCGTCAGCACATACCCGTAGCCGTACACCGTCGCAGGCATCGCTGCCACGTCAGAGAGACTCTGCGCCTGTAGCCGCCAGTCGCGCACCTCGGCCATCGCCAGTTCGACAAACGCCTGATTGGTAGTCGTGTCGCGCTTCCACAACGCGACCAATTGTTTCTGCTCCGCAAACGGCAACGGACGCAGCAGCACGGTGTACACGACGCTGAAAATTGCAGTACACGCGCCGATGCCGAGCGCGAGTGTGAACACGGCAATCAACGTGAAGCCGGGTTGCTTGAATAGCATTCGCGCACCAAAACGCAGGTCTTGTAATAACGATTCCATTCGTATTCCTCCTCGTCGTTCGATGAATTCCAACGATGGTTGAAAAGTCCGCGTAGTCAACGACTGTTCAGCGCGACTCAATTCGCATTCCAGCGAGTGCCAGTCATAACTTTGCACCGCGCGCGCTTCGGCTTCTGGCGCGGGTAACCCGTCGGCCAGTGCGTCTTCGTACACGGCTTCCAAATGCAGCGCCAATTCTTCAACGATTTCGCTCTCGCGTGTGGGCGGCAGGCGCAACGGCGCAAGATGGTGGCGCACGAGGTGATTCCAATTCGGCATAATTCATTCGTGGCGTAATGCTGTTAGCGGATCAACTGTGGTCGCGCGTCGGGCTGGAATCCAGCAGGCGACGAGCGCTACGGCAGTTAGCAACAGGGCAATCGCGATGAATGTCAGCGGGTCGTAGGGGCGGATGCCATAGAGATTCGCTTCGATCAAACGCGCGACGCCGTAAGCAGCAGCCAGGCCGATGAACAGGCCCGTAACAATCAGCCACGCGCCTTCGCGCAAAACCAGCCGCAACACATCACGGGCTTGCGCGCCCAGCGCCATGCGGATACCGATTTCGCGGGTGCGTTGATTGACGGCATACGCAACGACGCCATACAGCCCAATCGCAGTCAGTAGCAAGGCGACTAAACCAAAGACACTGGTCAGCGTTGCCGCCATGCGTTGACTGCTGAGTTGCGCGCGCAAGTCACCTTCGAGTGTGGTGGCCTTGAATAGCGCCAGCCCGGCATCAAGCGCATGCACTGCGCGGCGCACCTGTGGCAACAAGGCGGCGGGATCGGCGTTGGTGCGCAGCAAGACACGCTGCGAGGTCATTGCCCCCTCCAATTGCGCGATGGGGGATTCGATTTGCGGGCGCGCTTCGCCGTCGAGCGACATGGTTTTGATGTCGCGGGTGACGCCGATGATTGTCAGCCACGGCTTGCCGACGCCATAACTGATACGGCGTCCGATGGGGTTTTGGTTGGGGAAGAACTTGTTTGCGAAGGCAGCGTTGATGGTGACGATGTCGGGCTGTCCTTTACGATCCGTGTCGGTGAAGCTGCGTCCTTGTTCAAGCTGAATGCCCAGCAGTTCGTGATAGCCTGCGCTGACGATATTCAAATCCACCATCGGCATATTGTTGGGGTCAGCGGGCTGGCCTTCGACAACCACCGCTGTCAGGCCAACCATTCCACCCAAGGGTGTGTAGTTGGCGGCAGCGACACGTTGCACGCCGGGCAAGGCGCGCAGGCGTTCAGACAATTGCTGAAAGAATTGTTTGGCGCGCGCATCATCGTATTTGCCTTCGGGCAAGGCGATGTCGGCGGCCAAGACGTTCTGCACGTGAAAGCCAGGATCAATTGCCAGATAGCCGCGCAACGTGCGCACAAACAATCCGGCGGAGATCAGCACAATGACGGAAAGCGCGATTTGCGTGACTAATAAGACACGACGTGACCAGACGAAATTGCGCCCATCGGCACGCATCGAACCTTCGTCTTTGAGCGCGGGGATCAAATCAGGGTACGATGCTTGCCAAGCGGGCCACAGCCCAAACAGCACGCCCGTCAATAACGACAGGCCGAAGGTGTAAAGAGCAACGCGTGTGTTGAGCGTGAGATCAAGTTGCACTTCCGCGCGCGGTTGAAAGCTCATCAACAATTTCAGCAACCAGGGGGCAATGAAAAGCCCCAGCAATCCGCCGACTCCGGCCAGCAATAAGCTTTCGGTCAACAACTGCCGCACTAATCTGAAACGCCCTGCGCCCAAGGCGAGCCGAACGGCGATTTCTTTCCGTCGCGTGGCCGCCCGCGCCATCAACAGTCCTGCGAGATTGGCGCAGGCAATCAGCAGAATCACACCGACGATGCCGAACAGAAACAGCAATGACATGCCCTGTTCGCCGCGCAAACTGGAAATGCCTTCGGTGATGTCTTCGAGTTGGATGCGCTTTTCACTGAAAGGCTGATGCCGGTCGCTTTCCGGCATCCACGCATCGCGTACCTGTCGCGCCAGGGTATCCATCGCCTGTTGCGCTGCCCCTTGCGCAACGTCGGGCTTCAGGCGTCCCAACAACTGCCACATCGTCCAATCATGATTGGTCAGCCACTCATTCGTAGCCTTTTTCTGTTCGACCTGCGCCACCATCATCGCCGGAACCCAAATATCAGTCGGCGCATCAATCATTACGCCACGAAAGCGCGCGGGCATCACGCCGATGATCGTATACGGCTGTTCATTCAGCGGGACAGTTTGCCCGATGACATTCGTTGCGCCACCAAACCGGCTTTGCCACAGACCATAACTCAACAGCGCCAGCGGATGTGCGCCGGGCGCGCGGTTGTCTTCGGGCGTGAACGTGCGCCCTAGCACTGGCTGAACCCCCAGCAGCGCGAAGTAGTTTTCGGCAACCAGTTCCGCGCGCACGCGTTCCATCTGATCGCCCGCCCCAAGGTTAAGCTTGGCGGGCCGGAACGCTGTCAGATCCGTGAAGACCGCATTGCGCGCGCGATAATCGAGAAAGTCGGCCCACGCGAATTCCTGAAACGTAAGTTGGGGATTAACGCTTTCGGCCTTGAATTGCACCAGCGCATCCGGGTCGTGGACAGGCAAAGATTGCAGCAGCAATTTGTCAAGCAGGCTGAACAACGCCGTATTCGCGCCAATGCCCAGCGCCAGCGTCAACACGGCAATCAAGGTGAAACCCGGTCGTGCTCGTAACATCCGCACGCCAAACCGCAGGTCTTGCAAGAGCGTTTCCATACGAATTCCCCCTCTTCGTTCGATCTTTTCCAGCGACGGCCGCAACGACCGTACCGCCACTGGTTGTTCCGCACGGCTCAGCTCACATTCGAGCAACTGACCAGCGCCGATCATGCGCAACGCTTGCGCCTGCGCCTCTGATTCTGTCGCGCCCGCCAGCAAGGCCGCTTCGTAAACAGCTTCGAGGTGCTGCGCCAACTCTTCCGCAATTTCCCACTCACGTACTGGCGGCAAACGCAGTGGGGCGAGGTGTGACCGCACGATGTGTTTCCAATCCGGCAGCGCCATCTTCACTCCGCCCGCAACGCAATCAACGGATCAACCTGTGTGGCGCGGCGCGCGGGAATCCAGCAAGCGACGAACGCGACCAACAGCAGTAAAACCGCGATGGCCGCAAAGGTCAGCGGATCGGTCGCACTGACGCTAAACAACAAAGCGGCCATCAGGCGCGTGAGCGCGAACGCCGCCACTAGACCCGTCGCTACGCCCAGCAGCGTCAGGCGCATGCCCTGCCCGACGACCAGCCGCAACACCTCGCGTTGCCCTGCGCCCAACGCCATGCGGATGCCGATTTCATGCGTCCGCTGTGTGACCGCATAACTCAGCACGCCGTAAATGCCGACCGCCGCCAACAGCATCGCCACGGCGGCAAACACGCCGAGCAAGAGCATCGAAAACTGCTGTTGTTCAATAGAAGTCGAGACCAATTGATCCAGCGTCCTGAGGCTGGAAACCGGTTGCTCTTTATCCAGACTCAAAACGGCATTGCGAATGGCCGCACTCAACGCCAACGGATCGCCTGTCGTGCGTGCCACCAGCGTCATAGTGGAAAAGGTTTGTTGCGTGTAAGGTTCGTAAGTTTGCAGGGTCGTTTGCTGGGCCAACCCGTAATGCTTCACATCGCCGACGATGCCGACAATTTCATACCAGTCGGGTTTATCCCCGCCTTTGAAATTGATGCGTTTCCCCAGCGGGTCTTCATTCGGAAAGATGCGCTGTGCCATCGTTTCGTTGATCAGCGCGACGTGCGGCGCGTCTTTGGTATCGCGTTCAGTGAACAGGCGGCCCCGCCGCAATGGAATGCCCATCGTTTTGAAATAGTCGGCGCTCACTGAATAATAGTTCGTGCTTTGGCCAGCGCCCGGCGGCAGCGGAGGCCGCCCCCCTATATCAAACCCCAACACGAAATCATCGTCGCTGAGCGGCATTACCGTGATCGCACCCGCCGATTGCACACCTGGCAACGTGCTGACTTTTTCGAGCAGTTGTTGGAAGAAGGCGACCTGCTGCGGTTCTTCCGGATATTTACGCTTCGGCAGCGACACCGTCGCGATCATTGCCTTGTCAGGATTAAAGCCGGGATCAACTTGTTGCAAGCGCCAGAAGCTTTTGATCATCAATCCCGCGCCCACCAACAACACCAGCGCCGCCGCGACTTCCAGCACAACTAGCCCGTTGCGCACAAACTGCCGTCCGCCTTCGGTTGAACCGCGTCCGGCATCTTTGAGCGTTTCGTTCAAATTCGGTCGAGTGGCTTGCCAGGCAGGAATCAGCCCGAAAATCACGCCCGTCAACAGCGTCACGAGAGCCGTGAAAGCCAGCACGCGCCCGTCGAGCGAAACATCGCTCAGGCGTGGCAGATTTGGCGGCGCCAGCGCCAACAACAAACGCGTGCCCCACGTGGCCAGCAACAACCCGGCTACCCCGCCGGCCAGCGACAGCAACATGCTTTCGGTCAACAATTGACGCACGACACGCCCACGCCCTGCGCCCATTGCCGTGCGGATGGCCAACTCTTTTTGTCGTCCGGCTGCCCGCGCGAGCAATAGGTTTGCAACATTGGCACAGGCAATCAGCAAGACAAAAGCGACTGCGGCGAGCAAGACGAGCAAGGCGGGCTTGATGCGCCGGACAGTGAAATCCAGCAGCGGCATCAGCATCACATTCGAGCCCGTGCTGACCTCCGGATATTGCGCGGCCAAGCGCCCGGCAATCGTGACCATCTCGGTGCGCGCTTGCTCGAACGTAACGCCGGGTTTGAGTTGGCCAACGACGCGGCTCAGATTATGTCCGCCCCGGTTTTGGGCTTGTTGCGTGGTGAAAGAAATCGGCGTCCAAAGCTCCGTGTCGCGCTCCCAAAAGTGAAAGGTCGCAGGCATCACGCCCGTTACGGTGTAACTCTGGCCGTCGAGCGAGATAGTTTGGTTGACGATTTTGGGATCACCGCCAAAGCGCCGTTGCCACAACGCGTGACTTAGGAGCACCACGTTGCTTTTGCCCGGCTGATGCTCTTCGGGCAGAAAACCCCGGCCAAGCTGCGGTTGAATACCCAGCAGCGCCACCATCCCCTCAGTGACGCTCAGCCCACGCAAGCGCTCCGGGTCGCCCGTACCAGTAAGATTCAGGTTCACGGGGCGCATCCCAACGAGCCGCTCGAAGGAGGTGTTCTGTTTCTGCCAGTCCAGAAAGTTAGCTGGTGAAACCGCAAATTCCGGGAATTGCGGCAGCTTGGTTTCGCGCAGCAGCACCAGCCGCTCCGGTTCCTTGAACGGCAGCGGGCGCAGCAGCACCGTATTGACCACGCTGAAAATTGCCGCATTGGCCCCAATGCCCAGCGCCAACGTGACAATGGCAATCAGCGTGAAGCCGGGCTGTTTCAGCAACATTCGCGCGCCAAAGCGCAAGTCTTGCCACAAACTTTCCATTCGCATTCCTCCTCTTCGTTCGAGCCATTCAACTGTCTGGGCGGGTGGATGCCAGGGCCGTTCGAGGCGGCTCAATTCGCATTCCAGCAACCGCCAGTCATAGCCATGCACGGCACGCGCTTCGGCAGCGGCGGCTGACCAACCTGCGGCCAGTGCATCCTCATAAGCGGCTTCCAGGTGCAGCACTAACTCTTCGACGATTTCGATTTCGCGTTCGGGCGACAAGCGTAAGAGCGCCAGTCGCTGCCGCACGAGAGGCTTCCAATCAGGCATCACGACTCCAATCAGGCAGGTTTGATCTTCGCCACGCGCTCCAATGCGCCGAAGAAATCGGCCCAGGTCTGGCGCTGCTCGGCCAAGACCTTCTTGCCCGCAGGCGTCAGTTTGTAAAAACGGCGGCGGCGTTCGCCCGCCTTTTCGACCCAGCGCCCCTGGATCAGGCCGCGCTTTTCCAGGCGATAGAGCAAGGGGTAAAGCGAGGCGACGTGGAATTGCAGCACGCCGTCCGAACGCTCTTCGATGAGTTTGGCGATTTCGTAACCGTGGCGCGGGCGGTCTTCGACCAGCGCCAGAATCAGCATTTCCGTGCTGCCACGTTTGATTTCTTTATCTAATAGATTAGTCATAGCGGGTGCCTCCATAGGTTGTGTTCGCATATATACTGCCACCATCGGTGGAAGGCAAACCGTTGACGACGGACGCGAGAAAAAATCGGGTAGTTGGATTTAGAGGCAGCGAGCGAAAGGTCAACAACAAAGGCTGCGGCGAATAGCGCAGATAGGTCTGGTTCTGAACAGGCAGGCGCGCAAGGCGGCAGTGGCGCGGCGAAAGGAACCCGCGTCTTAACGCTTATCAGCCGCGCGCCACACATAAATGTCGCGCGCGATCTCTTCTTCCAACGCGATTTGGGTTTCGTCGCATTGCACGACGTAACTCGGATACCGCTGCAACAATTTGACCGTCGCACCGGGGGCCAAACCGAGCGCGGAAAGTTTTTGCAAGCGGGCAAATTGCGGGGCGCTGAGATAGGCGACGCGCGCCTGTTCGCCGATGTCCAAACGGTCAACGGAACTCACCACGGCAGGGACTTGTTGTTGCGCTTGGCGGCAACACGCGCCGGGCGGGATTTGATGTTGATGCGGGCAAAAACGCGGATGACCGAGCAGCGTGCAGATGGCATCGGTCACGCCGCGCGCCAGCAGATGCTCGAATTCGCAGGCGTCGGCTTCGCTCTCTTCCAACGTCATGCCGAGTACATCCACGACCAGGCGTTCGGCCAACCGATGCCGCCGGATAATCTCTTCAGCGGTCTGACGGCCCAACGTGGTCAGACGAATTTCGTCGTTGCGGCGCACGAGATAACCGCCGCGTTCACATTCGTCCAACAGCGTTTCGGTCACAATGGTCTTTGCTTCAGCCGCAATGCGTTCCTGCGTAACCGTGCCTTGCTCGGCACACGTCCAGGCGGCTTCGAGCACTTCAGTGATTTCTTGTGAAAGCCAATGATGCATAGTGAGGTGTTAGAAATGAATATGTAAGGCGCGCAGCAGCCAGCCCACAATGCCGCCGACCGCAATCGCAAAGGGCGTGATGAAGGCCAGCATCAGCAACGCCTTCCGCATGCCCTGCTCGCGAATGATCATAAAGAAATTGGCCACACAGGGGATGAACAGCGTCAGCACAATCAGCGAAGTCACGATCTGCACGCTATTGAGCGCCCCTTCGCGCACCATCTGGAACAACCCCGCCGCGCCGTAATCGCGGCGCAAGAAACCCAGGATCAACACCTGCGCGGTCTGTCGCGGCAAATGCAAAATGCCCGTCACCAATGGGGCCAGCGCGTTTTCGATCATATCCAGACCGCTCAATCGCCCCCAGGGCGTGGGCACGCGCAACCAATCCAGCCCGAACAACAGCACCGTGCCCAACAGGAACAGCGGCAAGGCTTCGCGCAAATACCACCAGATGCGCTGGTGCGTTTTCGCCCAGATGTTTTTGAGTTGCGGCGTGCGAATCGGCGGCAGTTCAAAGATGAAATCGCCGCGCTGCCCTTTGATGATGAGCGATGACAGGAACCCGATCAGCAGCATTTGGGAAAACACGACGCCGAAGACGGTCACGACCGCGCCCAGACTGAGCGAGCCGCTGATGGCCAGAATTACACCCAATTGCGCCGAACACGGCACGCCCAATGCCAACAACAACGTGGCGATCAAACGTTCTTTTGGCGTGGACAAAATACGCGTCGTCATCGTCGCCATTGTGTCGCAACCCAAGCCCAGCACCATCGGCAACACGGCCTTGCCATTCAACCCCATCACGCGGAAAAGGCGATCCGCCAGAATCGCCAGCCGGGGCAGATAGCCGCTGTCTTCCAGCAAACCAAAGGCGATGAAAAAGGTCGTGACAATCGGTAACACCAGCGCCAACGCATACGTCAGCCCCACCGAAATCAAGCCGTATTTCCCCAGCAGAAAATCGTAAACCAGCCCGTGCGGAACCCAGGCTTGCAACCACGGTGTCAGCAGCCCATTGAAAAGATTGTTTTCCAGCGCATCCACCAACGTGCCCGCGCCGATCACACCGACGAATTCATACATCAGCAACAACACCGCCAACAACACCGGCAAACCCGTGCGCCAATCGCGCGACCAATGCCCCAAGCGTTCGGCGAAGCTGCGCGAGCGGCGCAAACATAACGCCAGCGGCACCAACACGGGCGCAATCAGCAATAGCAACTGCGTGAGCAGCGGATATAAAAACCCATTCTCATACGCGTGGTTTTCCGGGTTGAGTTGCCCGAAAAGCAATGTACCCAGCGTGCCCAGATGATGCCCGGACAGCCAGCTTTGCGCGGCGGGCAAAACGCCGCTTTCCAGGTGCGCGTTGAGCCAGCCATAGGGCGTCTGCCAGCCAAACAAACGGCCCAGTTCGGTGTAAAGAAAGAGCGCCAAACCCAGCCCCAATGCTGTGAACGCCAGCGGAAAGGTTTTACTTTCGGCACTGGCCAGTACACTTGGTGCAGTCTTTTTGAACCGGGCGACGGATTGTTCCAGCCAAAGATTGCGGGCTTCTTCCAGCCGTGCCGCCAGCGTGCGCAAGCGCGCATCGCTGCGCGGTACCGGCCAGTCAGGCGCTTGCGCTTCCAACCAATGCTCAACGCCGCTCCGCAAACTTGCTTCGCGCGTTTGTAGCCATTCCAGCGTGAGTTGTTGCGGCAGCACTTGACCTGAAGTTTGTGCGGGTACGCGGGCGAATTCGGCGGAACTCAATAACCGCGCGCGTATCACCGCCAGTGGATCGCGCGGCACCTTGGCGTGGTGAATCGTTTTGAACAGCGTATACAAACCTTCCCCATCAATCGCCACCGTGGGCACAACGGGGATGCCAAAGAGTTCTTGCAGACCCGCGACATCAATTTCGATCCCGCGCCCGCGCGCTTCGTCCATCAGGTTCAGCACTAGCACCATTGGCACGCCCAGTTCGGCCAGTTGCGTCGTGACCAATAAAGTCCGGCGCAAATTCTTGGCATCGGCGACCTGCACAATCACATCTGGCCGCACGGCCAATAACAAATCGCGCGTCACGCGTTCGTCGTCGGATTGCGGCACCAGCGCATTGACGCCGGGCGTATCAATCACTTCCCAGTCGCGTCCGCCATACCGCAATTTGCCGCGCGAGACTTCGACCGTTGTGCCCGGATAATTCGAGACGGTCACGTACTTGCCGGTCAGATAACCGAAGATCACCGATTTGCCGACGTTGGGATTGCCGACCAACAACAGCCGGGGTTGTTTCTCAGTGATCTCTGTGACGGGCACGCGCGCGGGTTCAGCGGTCAAAGTTGGCATTGTCGGGTTCAAACCTCATCAAAAGCTAAATGGATATGATTTTCATTTTGAACTATAACCGAAAGCCGAGAGGGACGCCAACATAATTTGCGCCGCAGGTTGAATAGGACAAACTCTGAAGAAAAAGGCGGACTTTTCCGATAGGAAATGGAGCGTTGCGCTGATTTTCCGAACATCGAGCTTTGGCTATTCTCTGCCTGCCTGCGGGAACAACAGTTCATTACTGAGTTACCGGCAGGCTCAGACGTTGGCTGGCAGTTCAAACTGCCGCCGAGAAATCGCAGCAGCGGCACAAGCATTGAAATGGATATGGGAATGCCTGTTTCAATGCTTGCGCTTCAATACGGTTTTGCGGTGAAGATCAAAGCGGCGCGTTCCGACGGTGGTCCTGAGATGGGATGGGAGGCTTAGCGCCGGGAGGTGGGAACGCCAACTGAAACGATCACGCGGGCAGTAAGACGGCACTCGAAGAGACAAGGGACTGATCTTCTGGTTGCCCATGCGGCTCGCGAACATCAACGTTGAAACTCGTTTCGGCCGGGGCCGGCCGCACAGTAACAAACTGGCAGAGGACGCGCTTGGGGACGGGTGCGGGGTTCAGATTACCCGCCGATATCGGCAAGCTGCTTCGTCTTAACGGTGCGTAGGCGATGGGCTTAATGCCAGCTTCGCGCAAAGCGGGTAGCCAACAACTCTTTTTGCGAGATGTTGTCAGCATGCCAATTTGCTTCTTTGAGGTCGGCATCGGCCGATTATATTTGGTAGGGCCTGCGCCTTACCCACTGAGTTATTCATCCAGGCAAAGCGGCGTTCTACTTTCCTACGTTGCCGACTAGAACGTCCACCGAGTCGCACTTCCCGTATACTCGCCCGGCACGTTGCTGAACCCGAAAATTACACGTGGTTGCAGCACATAGATCGGCCCCATTTTCGGATCGAGTTCCCAGTCGTATTTGATTTTGTATGCAGTGAACGCTTCTTGCGGCACGCTCTCTGTTGCCGTGATTTCAGCCGTTCCTTCCACCATCACCGAACCCTCGCTGTGTTCGACGCTGATCACGCAAAGCGGATTGGCAGCCAGGTTGCGCGCTTTGCGCGAGCGCGCGCCGGTGCTGAAATAGAAAGCATTGTTGACCCACACGCACCAGATCGGCATTACATGGGGCCGCCCGTCGGGCCGTGTGGTCGAGAGCCAATAGTTGCGCGGTGTTTGCAAGCGCTCGACGGCCCACGACCACGGCAGCATTCCGGCGGGATCTGCGGAAATGCCGTACTCGGGCATGTGCGGGCGGCCGGCTTGCGGTTCTGCTGGTTGGGACATCGGCTTATCTCAGTTGTTTGGATTGGGCGAAGCCTTTGGAGTGCGTCAACAGCACCATCTTTAGCCGTTGAACGACTCGCGCAAGACTTGCAAGCTTTTCGCCACGGCAATCTGGGCGTCTTCCTTACCTTCCATCTCCAGCGAAATCCAGCCTTTGAAACCGGCGCCGCGCAGGATTTTGGCAATGCGTTTGAAATCAGGATCGAGCGTGTAATAGACACCGCCGCCGTAATAGGTTTTGGCCTGAACGATGCTGGCGTGCGGGGCCAGCCGTTCGAGTTGCGAGTATGGTTCGCCAAAGAAATTGCCCGTGTCCACGTTCAGCACCAGCCAAGGCGAATTGACGGCTTTGTAAATGCGCAGCAGCCCTTCCACCGAAGTCGTCAAACCCCAGTGATTTTCCAGCGCCATTGCGACACCGGCGGCTTCGGCATGCGGCAGGCATTGGTTGATGGATTCGATGCACCAGTTGAAAGCGTCATCGTCGGTGTAACCGGGCAACGGCTGTTCTTTGCCACCGGCATCAAGCATCTTCTGAAAGTCGGGAATCGTGCCCCAGCGGCCCGAGTTCAAGCGAATTGCCGGACAACCCAGATAATGCGCGAGGTCAAGGCAGCGCTTAGTGTGGTCAATGTGCTCCTGCCGTTTGGCTTTGTCGGCTTGCACAAAGTTTTGATGAATCGAGAGGAAGAAAAGCGACAGCCCGTTGTCCCACGCCATCCGTTTCAGCTTGTTCAGATAGGGCTTCGTTTCGTTCTCCATCTGGCGGTGCAGAATTTCGACGCCCTCGAACCCCAGTTGCGCGGCGTTTTCAATCACTTTTTCTACCGGATACTTCACCTTGTCAAAATGCCAGTACGAATACGTCGAAACGCCAAAACGGATGCGCGCAGTGGAAGGCCCGGCTGCCACTGCCACTGGCAAAGCGTTGTCAGTTAAGGCGTGGCAAAGCGCCGCGCCTGCGCTGCTTTTAAGCAAAGTGCGTCTTGAGATAGTCATAGAAGCTCCTGGAAATAAGTGGTTAGTTCAGTTCAGCCAAATGCTGGCGATACCAGTCAAGCGTGCGCAACAATCCTTCATCCAACGCAATCTCGGCACGCCAGCCCAGCCGTGTTTCGGCTTTTTCCGCCGACAGATATTGCGCGTCAATCTCGCGTTCGATCTTTTGTTTGAGCAGCACGTTGGGTGTGAGGCGCCCTTCCTGCCCCGCCAAGGCGATGATGCGATTGACCAGCGCCAGCATCTGCACCGGTTCGCCCGCGCCGAAATTGAACGCCTCGCCGCGCGCCGTTTCGATCTGTTCGGCCAGCGCCAAATAACCACGCGCGACATCGTCCACATAAACGAACTCGCGCAAGGGCGTGCCGTCGCTGCGAATGAGCGGCGCTTCGCCACGCAGCACCGACAGAATCGTGCCGGGAATAATGCGCGACAGATTCATATCGCCCGGCCCGTAAATGTTGGCGAAGCGCGTCACCGCCACCGGCAGGCCATAGCTGTGCGCATACGAACGCGCCAGCACATCGGTGCAAACTTTCGAGGCGTCGTAAGGGAATAGGCCTAGCAATGGGTAGTCTTCGTGATAAGGCAATTCGTCGTGTGAGCCATAGGCTTTATCGCTGGACGCGACGACGACGCGCTTGACGGTCTGGCTGACGCGGCAGGCTTCGAGCAAAAAGTAACTGCCGCGAATGTTCGTCTCAAAGGTCGAAAGCGGCGAACGATTGGCCGCGCCGACAATGGCCTGGGCGGCGAGATGGAAGACGGCTTCGATCGCGTATTCGTTCAGCGCGCGTTCGAGCAGAGCATAGTCTTCGAGACTGCCTTGAATGACGGTGACGCGACGGCGCAGATCAAACAGATCAAGCGCATTGGCGCGCACCGCATCGCGTTGCAAACAGACGACGCGCGCCCCCTGTTCGACCAACAACCGCGTGACGTGCGCGCCGATAAAGCCGGTCGCGCCAGTGACAAAGGCCGATCGATTTTTCCAGTAAGAACTCATCGCAAAATCTCAAATCTCGAATCTCAAATCTCAAATCTCGAATCTCGAATCTCAAATCTGTAGTTACCAAACTTTCCATTCGGCCTGTCCGGCATCCCACAATTGATTAAATTCGACGTTATCCTTGTACGTATCCAAGCACTTCCAAAAGCCCGTGTGCTGGTAGGCAATCAATTCGCCCGCGCGTGCCAGTCGTTCCAGCGGTTCGCGCTCAAGCACGCAATCAGCGTCGAGATAATCAAAGATGCCACGATTGAAAACGAAGAAGCCGCCGTTGATCCACTCCTGCATCATCGGCTTCTCTTCAAAATTGGTCACGGCGCTCTGTGCGTCGAGTTTCAAAATGCCAAAGCTGGAACGCGGATGCACTGCCGTCAGCGTCGCCAGTTTGCCATGCGCGCGGTGAAAAGCGAGCAGGGCAGGCAAATCCACATTGGCCAAGCCGTCGCCATACGTCACGCAAAACGTTTCATCCTCACCAAGGTAATGTTGAATGCGTTTGAGGCGTCCGCCGGTGTCGGTGTCCTGTCCCGTGTCGGCAAAGGTGATGCGCCAGTCATCACGTCCGCGTTCGTGTTTGAGCAATTGCATCTCGCCACCCGCGCTGAGTTCCAGCGTGAAGTCGTGATCGAGCCAGTGCCGTTCGACGAAATAGCGTTTGATCGTGTCGCCCAAATAACCCAGACAAAGCACGAAATCATTCAGCCCGTAGTGCGCATAAATTTTCAGCAGATGCCACAGCAGCGGACGCGCGCCGATTTCGATCAGCGCCTTGGGCAGATTGACGCCGTGTTCGCCCAAACGGGTGCCGCGCCCGCCGCAAAGGATGACGGTTTTCATCGGATGATTTTGTTCTTCTTCAGAAAGGTGGTCAGCGTACCGTTGAATTTCTCCGGCTCATCCATCATCAGGAAGTGGCTGACGCCCGGCCAGACCTGGTATTCGATGCCCGGCACCAGGTCGCGCACATACTTTTCATAATCGGCGCTCCACTGCGGATTGACCGCCATCAGCGCCAGCGTGGGCACGTTGATTTTATCCGCCTCTTTCCAGATTTCAGGATCGAGCATTCCGTCGAAGGCCGAGATCATCACGTGTTGCGGCGCGCTCAGCATCGCGGCTTTCACTTCATTGCGCGTTTGCTCGTTTTTCATCGCCTGCGTCAGATACGTCACCATCTGTTCAGCGTGTTGTTTGTACCCAGGCCCGCGAAACGGGTCGAGAAACTGCTTCATGGATTCTTTCGTGCCCATTGACTTGAGACTACCGTCCACGATGACCAGCGCGCGCACTTTGGCAGGATACCTGCGATAAAACTGGCGGATGACCGGCGTGCCCATGCTGTGGCCAACCAGCACGGCGCGTTCGACCTTGGCGTCTTGCAAGACGGCATCAATCGCGCGTGCAAACAAATCCATCGAATAAGCGATGTTGTCAGGCTTGTCACTCTCACCGTGGCCGGGCAGGTCAATCGCAATCACGCGCGTCTGGCCGATGAAGGCTGGCACATTGGCTTTCCAGAACGTGGCGTTGCACGTCCAGCCGTGAACGAAAACGAGGGCCTCGTTCCCTTTTCCATAATTGTCATAATGCACGCGCAGGCCGTCGAGATTGGCAAAGCGGGTTTGCGGTTTGGGCGTTTGGGCAAAGGCTGTCTGTACACTTAGCCAAGCAAGACAAAGAGTCGCAGCCGTGAATGCGGGGTGGCGCATTAATCGAAGCATAGTTCTGGACCTTTCATTGAAGAGCATTCGTGATGGCCGTCCGAAACCAGTTGGTTTGTACGAGCCGTTTGGGGGGTAGCTTTAATTTACTCAGGAGTTGCCGGTTGAAGCGTGTTTTCATATCGAAATATGGGTAAAAGCTTTCCAGGTCGTCGCTGCGTAGCGCCTGCACAATAGCCTGGGTAGCATTTTCGTCCCGCTTGATGTTTTCGTCATTCAACACGGAGTAGCCGCGGCGCGCGCCTTCCAAGCCGGTCAAGATGTAATCGCGCTGTTCGTTCTTTTGCCGCCCGATCTCAGCGCGGTAGGTTTCGGCATCAAAATCCGGGACGGCTTCCTGTAAGTTGTCAGGATGATAAAGATAGTTCTCAAAAGCGTAATAACCAAGTACGCGCAAATTGGGGAAATGCTGACGTAGCCTGGCAATCTCTCCGTCAGTCAAATAATCGCGATCCATCAACCCGTAGTATGCAGGGTTCTGTTTCACGTTCAAATAGACTTGCCGTTTGTCTTGCACGCCAATGAACAATTTGTCGGGCAGGTTAAGCAGGTTGTAGTACTCATCATTCTTGTTTTCACAGAGGATCAGTTGCTTGCCCTGAAAGACGCGCAGCAACGTTTCTTTAGGGACGGCAATCTCGTAAACCTCGAGTGACTCTTTTGGTTGCGGAATGATGGTTTGCGGTAGATCGAAGTCGAATTGATCGAAGTCGAGGAGCGCGGCGTGCGCGGCTTCGCGGGCATACTGAATGAAGCCGAGCGAATGGCTGGCCGTCCAAAGCTGACAGTTATCGGGAATCCAATGTTCAGTGATCTCTTTCAGAAGCGCATATTGCAGGGAAGTATTGAGATGGGCATCAAGCTCGTCTATAAAGTAAATTGTATCGCGGTATAGGTTATTACGATTGAATAGATTGAAAAGAATGTTGACGATCTCTTTTTCACCACTGCTAAGCAAGTTGTAGTGAACGTCGGCTTCGCCTTTGCGGAAACGAATGTCGGCGGGCTTTCCTTCCAGGGGTGGAACCAGCCGGTGAAGCACCAGGGAAGTTGGCGGCTTTGCCCCAAAGACCCTTTCGAGGGCCTGGTTGATGGGATTGATGTAGCGAGTCTTTAATTCGTCAGAGTCGAAGCGCCCACCGTTGAACACTTCTTTGAGAATCTTGCCAGTCACGACGTCCAGGTCATTTTCAAATCGCTGATCAAGCTCAATGTAAAGACGAGGACGATCCCGGTCATGCTCGATCTCGATAGAAGTTTGAGGGCCAGTTCGGGTCAGACGAGGAACCTGTCTTAATGCGCTACGTCCATAAAAAGCAGTCTTATCAACTGCTGATCCCTGGTTGTTGGCACTCCTCTTAGCGACATATCCATCGTTAAACTCTACGGAAACTTCAGACGCATCTTGAGCAACTTTGCTGTAATAGGCCGGGTCGCCAGAGGAATTCCTATCCTTGCTATAACTAGAGACCCACTCAAAGGCATCAAAAACACAACTCTTTCCACTACCGTTCGCCCCAATCATCAACACCAACTTCGGTGCCGGTTGTGCAATTGACAGGTCAATTGTCAGATCAGTAAAGCGTTTGAAGTTTTGCAGTCGCAGCTTGTTGATAAACATAGCGCAGTCTTTCAATTCTTGTTTGAATTGTGCTCCAACTCCCAGATTTTGGCGTATTTCAGGAACACACTGTAGGCCGTGAACATTGCAATAATCAATCCCTGCACGCCATCGCGAAAGCCTTGTTTGAGCAGGTACGTGCGCACAAAGGCCGCCACCGGCAACACAAACAACTCCGCCATCCGCGCGCGCTTGCCGCTCTTGTGCAAGTGTTCCGCCGCGAGCGTGGTGTAGGTGTCGAGCACACGATGATGGTCGCTCAGGTCGCGTTTGGTGTAATGCAGCAACTCGCCCGGCAAAATTTCAACGCGCCCGCGCACGTGGGCGACTTCGTGTGGCGCAACACCGTCCCAATAACTGGCGGCCTTGCGATAAAGCCGCATCTGGTAATCGGGATACCAGCCCGAATGCTTGATCCACCGACCCAAATAAAACGTGCGCCGCGCGATCTTGAAGCCATCCGGCAACGCCGTCGGGTCTTGTTGGCGCAAGGCTTCGGTAGCGGCGCACAACTCCGGCGTCACTCGTTCATCGGCGTCGAGCCAAAGTATCCAATCGCCCGTTGTCAGCGAATCGGAATACAGGTGCTTGTCTTTGTAACCGCGAAATTCGCGCTGAAAAATCTTGTCGGTATACCGGCGCGCAATTTCAACTGTATTGTCGGTCGAAGCCGAGTCGCAGACGACAAGTTCGTCCGCCCAGGCGACCGATTCGCAGGCGGCGGCGATGTTATCGGCTTCGTTATAGACGTTGATTTTGACGGAGATTTTCAAGCGGGCTTTTAGACTTTCGGAGGGGAAGGGGTTGGCATAAACAAGGACGCGACTGGGCAAGCGAAGCCGGGTAAGAGCGGCGAAGTCAATGCGTCTTCGTTGAGCAAGGTGGCAATTTGTGTGAGCCGGGTGCGCTGGCGGCGGAAGACTTCGACGCGCTTTTTCTGCCAATCCACAATCCAGTATTCGCGCACACCGCGCCGCGAATAGAGCTTCAATTTGGTGTCACGGTCACGCGTTTCGTTTTGCCAGCCAGGTGAAATCACTTCGACCACCAAATCGGGTGCATCGTTCAGCTTGCCATTTTCGCCGAGAATCTGTGGCAACCGTTCGGCGCTAACCCACACCACATCAGGCGCGACGGCATCGTAAATGCTGAAGATGACGCCGGGCGCTAGTACTCCATCAAGCTGTAAGTGATGGATGCTGAGAGCGCATCCGGGATGTAGGGCGGGATTAAATCCCGCCCTACATCCCTCATTTTCAGCTTGATGGAGTACTAGGTTGGCGACGCCCAAACCAGTCTTCTCATCCCAATCTGCCAATTCCATCACGAGCCGCGAACAAACATACTGATGGTGCCAGTGCGGTTGTTCGGTTAGATATAGCTCTCCCTCGATAAGTTCACGGCGCAGTCCGTCTTCTGGGAACGCGTCCAAATCATGAATGGTGTACAAAAGGTCAAAAGCTGGCTTGCGTAAGGCGCTCACAGTACTTCTCCTTGTTTGGAATGGCGGGATTCTACAACGGCCTGGTGAATGAACACTAGCGCCGCTCACCAACCGCACACGCCAATATTAAAGTGCTTGACCCGGCTCACTGCGGAGCATACCGTCGCCTTGCCTTCAAAGATCAGTTGAAAACAACCAGCGCAAATGGATGCCAGCCCCAACTGGCGAATTTGATTTTGCCCAAAGCGCCGCACCCACCCTGATCTTCCCCCAGTTTGCAAGCACCGACGTGGGATTCTCCTCCAATCGTTTTTTCGGCTAACTAAAGCGAAAGCCCTGCCACCATTTGCTGATGATGGAAGGGCTTGTTGCGCAAAACCACCGCTGCCGCCTTTCGGCCAGCTTGGGAAGTCTTGCTGTGACGGCGCACATCCTAGCAACGAAAGCGGGCAGCTTCAATTTCGCAAAGGAGAAATCGTTATGACTAGCCTGCGTTCAATCTCTAACAAGCCACTCGTCAAATCCGGCCTTCCGTTCGGCTGGCTGACTGTTGCCGTGCTACTGCTCTCTTTCATCTGGACGACAAGCCCGACGAAACACTTTTTCGCTGCGGCTTCGAGCAAGACAAGCCCGCCCGCACAGGGCGTAATTGCCAGCCCCACGCACAAACTGGCCGCCGCCTACTACTCGTTGAAAGACAATTTGCGGGCGACGCTGATGCTGAGCAATCAGGGGCCTAATGTCATCCCCCTTCAGATCACGCTCTTCAGCAAGCAAGGAACCCGCCTTAACGTGCCCGCCACCTCCTTGCGTCCGCACGAAGTCCGTGCTTTCGATTTGCGGCAGATTGCGGCGTGGGGTGTGGAAGAAGGCAACTTGCAAGTCGAGTATCAAGGCCGCCCGCTGGAAGTCGGCGGCGTGGTGACAATGGTGGACACGGCGCGCAGTTTGATCTTTGACGAAGAACTGGCCGAACCCGCCAAAGGCTTCGCCTCCGCGCGGTTGGAAGGCGTTTGGTGGCGACCGACCGGCAGTGCAGAGCTTCAACTCGCGCTCACCAACACCACCGATGCGCCGCTCACAGTTGCCTTGGCCGCTGGCGCCGAAGGGGCGGGCGATTCCGGCAACCTGACGTTCAAACTTGAAGCCCACGCCACGCATGTTCTGAGCACAGAGGCCAAGAGCGATAACGAAAAGCTCAACTTGAATGGCGTGGCTGGCGGCCTCTCAATCAAACATTCCGGCGCGCCCGGCGCACTGATCGCACACGGCTACATTCAGGAAGCGTCCAAAGGTTTCTCAAACGTGATCGAATTTTCCGACCCGCAAAAGGCAAAATCGGCCCGGCTCGACGGGACAGGTTTGCGCATAGAAGCCATTGCTGGACAGGAACTCTCGCAAATTGCCGTGTTGCGTAATGTCGGCGCCACGGCGCTCGTCGTTAAAGGCCGCTTGCCCTATACCCTGACCGATGGAACGCAAGACGCGGCAGATTTACCAGCGCAAAAGCTCGCGCCGGGTGAGGTAAGGAGGCTTGAACTGACGCCGGTAATCGCCCGTCTGTCACGCGGTGCAGTGGTTGCGGCGGCAGGGCTGGAGTTTACTTACGCAGGTGAACCGGGCAGTCTGATTGCGGCGGCGTTGAGTCTGAGCAATGATCGTAACCAAGTCTTCCGTGTGCCCATGCGGGACGCGGCTGTCCAATCAAGCAGTACCGGCGAGTATCCCTGGAACTTTGACAATTCTTCCTCG